>VXZK01000007.1:19347-43370 GCA_009845545.1 Candidatus Poribacteria bacterium | reverse complement strand
ATATTAGATTGCTTTTAAACATTATTAACAAAGCAAATCCGCGTATTCTAATGCCAGAATTAGACTGGGCTGACGATGGAAGCCTAAACACCACATGGGTTCACAAAGGGAATGTAATAACAATGGGTGTTTATGGTAATAACGTTGTTCATTTTAACTTTTATTTTGAAGAAAAACGCCAGATGAGCGGTGTTTGCGAATTATCTGATAGCTCGGTTTTAAATGGTTTTCTTCAAACATTAGCTAACATATTACATGAATAAGGATTTTATATGCCTATTTCGCCAGATGATTGTGTTGCCCGGTTTATTAGAAGAGAGAGAGATTGTAGAAATGGAATAATAAAACCTTCTGTGTTTATACCACGAAATGATGATACTGAAATTTCAGTGTTTACTATATCAGGGTTGCAAGAGGATCAGATATGGGAACTTGGTCGCAGTAGACTTAAAGTGTGCATTGCAGGAAGGGCTGATTTAACCGTTTCCGCTATTTATGAAAAGGGGCTTGAAATAAAAACCAGTAATTTAAATGATAGGCATGCTGGCATTATTCCAGTTCCCAAACTACCTTTTCCTGATGACTCAAATGATCACAGAAACGAGACGGCTAAAAGAACGAGACGAGATATTGCAGCTAAGTTAATTGCCATAAGTAGATTTTGTAAAGTTTCAAAAAAACGTTAAGGTTGACTTACATATTTAGGCAATATATCGTCAGAATAGTTTTTATAGATCGGAATTACAAAAGCCGCGAAACCTAACCGGGTCTCGTGGCTTTTTCTTGCCCAAAATCCAAATTCCCTTGCCCAAATACCACCTTATATGATACACTAATAACAAATCCGACTGTTAATAATCCGAAACAAAAATTAACTGCAAGCATCTACTGACTTATTCCGAAACTAAATTCCCTGTCTTTATGCAGATTTCAAGGACCTACTTTGTATCTTCTGCCCTAAATTTTATCGTGATATTTATTATTACTGATAGTTGATTTATCACATCAAAGTTTGCGGGAGTCGGTACCTATTTACCTTTATCACGATGTGAAGTTAATTACAACAGCATCCGCTCAACTCTCTCTTTCGCCTGCTCCACAATCGCATCGGCTTCTTGTCTGAGTTTCGCCACGTCTACCAAGCGTTTGTCCACTTCTACTACAATCCGATTTTGAACAGCAAGCGGCGGTAGCGGAATCTCAAGCGACTGGAATTCTTTTGAATTGATATTAGGTTGCGCAGCGGTCCTTTGAATTGATTGTAGCCATAATTTATAAATCTTTGTGAAAGTATAGTACAACACAAACGAGGGATTTATTTTTTCGGGATCAAACTTAAACCGAAGCAAGTAGCCTGCAAAAATAGCCTTCCCGAATCCGTTTTTATAGACAAACGCGCGTCCCACAGATCCACTTCTTGCAAAGAGAACATCATTTTCTTCAAGCAAGTATTTGGAATGTATTGCTTCTGCAGTTTTCCAATCATCCAGAAGGTTACCGTAATCATCTATATCGGTAATCCGAATGTACCGAATGTCAGCTTCAGGGTTTCCATCAACTGCCCGTTCATTTGCCCCGTACTGCGGTTTCTCAGTTAGGAGTTTTCCCAGTGGTGTCAGAGGATATGGCGTTTTAAGGTTTCTAATCTTGGACATATTTTGCATATATACAGGATCAAAGCGTCCTTCAATGTCTCCGGCATAAACGACAAAACGCTTCTTTTTCTCAGCCTCTGGCATCTCAATCCCCAACTCTTTCAGCACATAATTACCTATCGAATCCAAAAGAGCGTTTGCTTCTTGTTGCTTTTGCTTTTTCTGGGCATAGGCGGAGAGCATGATGCTGACAATATGATTTTGAATGTTGGTAGGTGGAAGAATAGTTTTGAGAGAATATAAGGCTTTGTAATCAAGCGCGGGGCGAGTTCCGCCCGTCACCTCTCTCATGGACAGAGATTGACCGAGAGCCAAGTTAAGAAAGATAGCCACGTAACGCGGGTTAATAGCGATGTTTGTAATTTGCGTTTCGAGTTGAAACCGAACGGAATGCTGATTTATATTTCCTTCAAAGTTACTGGGAACAACGGCAACACTTCCGATTCTACCGGTTATCGTAAATACCAGATCGTCTTTTTTAAGTTGCGAACGCTTGAGCATGCTGTTATGAACGTCTCTCTTGATAAATTTCACATCGCTCAAATCAATTCCTTCGTCCGTAACATTTTGGACCCTTAAAAACGGGATACCGGACGCATCTGTATAGTAATTTTCGTCAACCTTTGGCGTAGCTCCACTTGATATGTCATTTATTAAAGCACCCAAATTGACAACATCAAATTGAGCGTTTTTCAGTGCTTTGTCGGTAGTCTTAAATTTGGGTTGGTAATAGTAGGCATCAATCCGTTTGTTGACTATTTCGCCCCGATAGGTAAGAAAAATTTGATTTTCCCTATCAGGGCTTACCCGAAAAAATCCGGATTCTCAATGAACTTGTGATATTCTTCACAGATCGTTTTTAGCTCGTTAACGGAGTCCTTGCGCCCAGTTGCGTCATAACCGATCCGCTCAGCAATCGCCATGAAGATTGGATCATTGGCGTTTTCTCGAACCCACTCGCGGATGTCCTCTGTGTTTTTCTTTTCCCATTCCTCTTTAACAACGTCAATCTGTTCTTTGTATTCGGCTTTGATTTGGTTTTCCCACTCTGAATCGGCTGCTGCTTTGAATGCCGCTCTGTATTCCTTCTCCAACGCGTTCAGTTTGCTTGTTTGTGCTTTAAGCTCTGCACGCGCTGTTTGCAAGTCATATAACTCAAATTCTGTGGTAGGTGTGGGATCCATTTCCGGAAAGAAAAAGGCATTAAGTCTTTGAACCGTTTTCGTTGGCGTTTTGTCGAGCTTCTGATTTAAGGCATCAATATTGTCCAAAATGGCGATGAATTGCTGCCTATAAGTTTCCGTTACATCAACTTGTGCTGGAGAGCCTTTTGCGATAATAGCTCCGCGTTCATCTTCAAGTGCCTCAATCTTAGGGACATAGACCGCTTCGTTCTTTCTACTAATTTGGTTGATAGCAGCTTGATAGCGTTCATATTCCTGTTCCGAAAGTTTTCGGAGGAACAGAATAGACGTTTTAACACCCGCGCCGTAGTGCGAGAAAGCGATCTGTGGCAGCGAGACAACGGCGCGGATTTGGAAATGTCGTTCAATGTAATCGCGGACATCTTGCAGTGAAGAGTTGGTCAAAATGCCGTCGGGTAGAATAATCGCGAGTTTTCCGGTGTCCCATTTGAGGAAGTCGAAACAGCGTTCAAGAAATAGAATTTCCGTCTTTCGAGAAGTTTTTCCTTTGCCAAGTTCGTAATTTTCAAGATAAGGCAATTCTGCTTGTTTGATGTCTGCGCCGAAAGGTGGATTCGTAAGGATTACATCAAATTTCTCTTTTTCAAAACTACTGTGCTGGTTGCGGAGCGTATCAAAACCGACAAGTGCATCGTTGCTAATAACGTTGCTATGTCCATCATCGTGAATGATCATATTCATCTTTGCAACACGGGCGATGGAGTCGTTGACTTCAATTCCGAAAAGTCGCTTTTCGGCGAAATCGTGCCAATGAAGATAATGTTCGCGACTTTCTTCGTCGTAGTAGTGGGATGCCTGTTTACGGATGTAATCCATGGCATGTAACAAAAAACCACCCGAACCGCAGGCAGGATCAAGGACGAGTTCTTCGTGGTGCGGTGTAACCACATCAACCATAAACTCAACCACCTGACGAGGTGTGAAATACTGCCCGATTTCACCCTTGAAAAAATTACCTAAGAACCGTTCAAAGGCAATGCCTTTTACGTCTAAGTCGGTTTCGTTGAGGCTAATCCCTTGCAAATGACTGACAACAGAAAACAGTCTGTTTTCATCAACTTCAATATTCTCTGTAAACACCTCTGGGTCTTGTGCTTTTGCTTCTTGGTAGAGCGCATTAATTCGATTCGCAACGGATGCTGGTTTTTCATGCGTCTTAATCTGGAAGTCGTAAGGTTCACCGTCTCGTCGTGCTTTCTTTTCATCTCGGATTTTGATAAAGAGAATTTTGGCGAGTTCATCAAATGCCTGTGTCGGTGCAAATTTGCCGCCTTGCCAGAGTGTGTCATGACATTTCTCGAGGACGCGAATGAGTTCGCTTCTTTCAATGACCGAGGGTTCCGAACGCGGGATACCTTTTAGATAGCGCCATTCTTGGACTTTGCCGTATCCTACCGGCGGATCGGCGATGATATTTTCTGTGCGTTCACCCGGTTCGTAATTTTTGACATCATGAGAAATACGCGTATTGCCCGCAACGACGACGGTGTAATACGCCCCCAGAGAGTTACAGTTGCCAAAAGCCTGTTCAATTGCCTGATTGAATTCTGCCTCGGAAATTCCTTCCTTTTTACACTCAACTACGATGAAAGGGTTTTTCTTGTCATCGTCTTGGAAAACGACAATATCAGCACGGTCAGAAGGTGTTCTGCGTGGAACAGTTACCTCTAAATCAATTCGGTTTTCGGAGTATTGAAAATGCTCGATTAACTCAACGTAAAATCTTGCGCGGACCTGTTCTTCTGGGGCAGTAAATCTATATTTTTTGTCGGGGGCAATATAGCGGATTGTTGTCCCTTCGTTGAGGAGTTCAATGTAGCCTTTTTGCTCTCCGATGTGGAGAAAATCGGTTTGGTCGTTTCTCACTTTATGTATACCTTCTACTTAAATAAAAATTACTAAGATTGTAGGTGCTTTGGTGCTGTTTGTCAAGTCAAAATTCGTTGATATATCATATAGATGTCGCCCCTACGGGCTGGATCTCGGAACGCAAATGCTGTCCTATAATTTATTAAAACTAAAGGACCTGGCAAAAACCAAATATTTATTTGACTTTCCCCTTATATATATGTTATACTTATAGCATGTTATGTTAGCAATCTAAAAAACTAACAATGAAGCAACCCGTGGGAACAAAAGTCAATATCCAAAAAGTTACACTTCCGTTTTTTTTTTCACAACGGAGGCTCATCACAAAAACGCCTATAAACCCTTACAGAAACTGGGTTTACGACCTAATTCTCAAAATTACCAAAAAGCGAAAAAAGTTACCATTTGGTAACTTTCTAACCAGATCGGTAACTTTTTTAGGGCAGATCGCATCGGAAGCTTCAACACAAAATATCAAACGAACAAGGCACTATAATCCTATCATAGCTCCATTATGATATTCGCGTTGAACCGAGACACAGTCAGGAGTTATGGCTATCTAAAAATATCATTATTTCGGAAAAACGTTCACTATTTCGTGTAGGAAAGGTTTTCAACCTTGAGTATCTTTGGAAACTGATGATGAAAACGACACGCCTATATCTCATCACTCTACTTTTAACTTTTCTCCTCTTGCTCCCAAACGCCCCTGCCCAAAATTATACAAAATGGAGTTTACCTGATAGAGCGACAATGCGTCTCGGCAAAGGTAGCATAGGAAATATCGCTTTCTCACCGGATGCTACCCGGCTTGCGGGTGGCAGTGCTATCGGGATTTGGATTTACGATGTGCGTCCGGGGGAAGAAAAAGAACTTGACTTGATCGCTGGTCACACGCAGTCAATCCTATTCATAGCATATTCTCCAGATGCCAGTACAATCGCGGCGGGTAGCAGCGATGGCACCGTAAAACTGTGGAATACTATCACTGGGGAACGCCAAACGACGCTTGAAGGACATGCGGGTTCTATCTATTCTATCGCGTATTCCCCGGATGGTAAAACACTTGCCACTGGCAGCCGAGATTATACTGCCTGCTTGTGGGACGCAGAAACTGGAAAGCTCAAAACTACACTTTCAGAACATTCAGATGATGTCCTGTCTGTAGCATTTTCCCCGGATGGTAAAACACTTGCCACTGGCAGCCGAGATCATACTGCCTGCTTGTGGGACGTCGAAACAGGCGCACACAAAATCACAGTAAAAGAACACACAAGCAGTGTCAATGATGTAGCGTTTTCTCCAAACGGTGAAACGCTTGCCACTGTCAGTTATGACGACACAGTGCGGTTGTGGGACGCAATGACTGGACAACACAAAAAAACACTCAGACGACCCACAGACGGGTTCCATACCGCAGTGTATTCCCCGGATGGCAAAACAATCACTACTGGGAGCTGGAACGGGACAGTGCGGTTATGGAACGCATACTCCGGACAGCACAAAACTGTCCTGAGAGGACACACAGCTCCTGTCAATTTTGTAGTGTATTCCGCAGACGGTAAAACAATTGCGACCGCAAGTGCAGACGACACAGTCCGGTTATGGGACGCAAAAACAAGAAAACACATGACGACGTTCTCAGGACATACGCGGTCCATATCCGCCATAGCATATTCTCCGGACGGCGGCACTATTGCCAGTGGCGGCTTTACTGAAGGGAGAGGAATATTACAACTCTGGGACGCACACACTGGCGCGCATAAAACCACGCTTTCAGAGCATGTACGTGAAGTCTTTGCTGTGGCGTATTCCCCGGATGGCAAAATGATCGCTACGGGTGGTCGGGATGGAAGGTTGCGATTATCGAACGCACACACTTGGGAACACATTACCACACTTACCGGACATGCGGGCTTTATCTATGCCGTCGCATTTTCTCCAATTGCGCGCACGCTTGCAACCGCCAGCCGAGATAATACCGCGCGCTTGTGGGATGCACAATCCGGAAAATACATCGCTACACTCACGGGGCATAAGCGTTCAGTCACGTCTATAGCGTATGCCCCAGATGGCACGACCCTCGCAACCGCGAGTACCGATGCAACAGTTCGGTTGTGGGACCCACAAACAGGCAAACACATTACGACGCTACCCAAATTTCAAGGTCCGGTCCTGTCAATAGCCTATTCTCCGGATGCAGAAACGCTCGCTACTGGCATTTTCAGTGGCAACACTCCTGCAGTGTGGTTATGGGATGTCCGTACTGGAAAGCACATCACTACACTTTCAGGACATATAGACGCTATCAATTCCATAGCATATTCTCATGATGGCACCAAAATAGCGACTGGCAGCGATGACAAGACAGTGCGGTTGTGGGACGCGAAAACAGGAGCACACTTTGCCACTTTCTCAGGACATACACGAAATGTTACTTCTGTAGCATTCTCCCCAGATAGAAACACACTCGCCAGCAGCAGCAACGATGGCACGATTCTCCTATGGGAGATCCGTTAGTCGCATCACATCCACCCATCCAAACCAAAAAAGACTACAAAACCCACACCGCCATCTTGCCAGTGCCGCGATTACACCACGCATAATACGGAATCGCGGTAACTTCTATCTGTTTCGGATTCGGTCTCGTGTGGTAGAGATTGTCGCCCCACTCGGCATCGTCCAATACGCTACCGTTGCCACGGATAAGCGTTACACCGCCCAATAAATCGCTGTCAAACGTCGTTTTCAGTGCGTTATTGTTGGCGATCGACAGCGTCTGAAACGCGCCATTAGGGTTGTCAACATCTTCAAAACAGTAGACGAGCGGACCGCGGCGTAGCGCAGACCGTCCAAGGTTTTCTCTCACAAGTGGATGCGCGTGGATGCGTGTAACAGGCATCGCGAGTTGAAGTTCCACACGGTCACCGGCGCGCCATTCTCGTGTGATGGAGAGATAACCGTCCGAATTCGCTTCTGTGTTGTAGACTTCACCGTTGACACGTGCTTCAAACTGTTCACACCACCCCGGAATCCGTAGTTTCAAACTGAAGGATACCGGTGCTTGTGGCGTGATCGTTAGCGTTACGTCGCCTGTCCACGGGTAATCGGTTGCTTGTGTCAGTCTCACGGGGACGTTCCGTGCGACAATTGCATCGGCGGTGCCACCGACGTACAGGTTCACCCATAAACCTTCTTCCGATTCGGCATAGATGTACTGTCCAATAGAGGCGAGAAGTCGGGCGATATTCGGTGGGCAGCATGCACATCCAAACCATTCATGCCGATGCCGATCACCGTGGCTTGCCAACGGGTTTTGATAGAAGAAGCCAGTGCCATCAAGCGAGATGCCGGAGAGCGCGCCGTTGTAGAGAGCCGTCTCCAATACATCAACAAAACGAGACTCGCCACGCAACAAGAACATCCGATGTGCCCAAAATATCAGCCCGATAGAGGCACACGTTTCGGCATAAGCAGAAAAATTCGGCAGTTCATAATCTTTCGTGAAACCTTCGTTGTGTCCAGAGGGGCCCACACCGCCGGTGATATATAAACGTTTCCCAACGTTCTGCCAGAGTGCCTCCAGCGCGTTTGTGATAGCCGTGTCACCGGTCTCATAAGCGATCTCGGCGGCACCACTATAAAGATACATCGCGCGCACGGCGTGACCGACACACTCTGTCTGTTCCTGTATCGGAAGATGTGCTTGTGCGTAGTGCCCTTCAAATTTTCCATCGCGTGTGAAGTGGTGCTGATACGCACCAAGTCCACCCGGAAGATCAGGGTTCTCTAATTCTTTCTCAAAAATTGACGGAGAATGTCCACGCTGTCTGACAAAGTACTCTGCAAGGGACATGTAGCGGACTTCGCCTGTCACACGCGCCAGTTTCACGAGCGCGAGTTCGATCCCTTCATGACCGGGCAGCCCGTCTCGTTTGCCGGGTCCAAAGGTGTTATCTATCAGATCCGCGAACCGACACGCAACGTCTAACAGGGTCTGCTTTCCGGTGGCTTGATAGTGGGCAACACCGGCTTCAAAGAGGTGTCCGGCGCAATAGAGTTCGTGCATCATACCGAGGTTCTGCCACCGTTTCGTCGGTTCAACCAATGTGAAATAGGTGTTCAGGTAACCATCGGGTTGTTGGCTCGCTGCGATCTTCGCTATGACTTCATCGAGTTCTGATTCCCACGCTGGATTCGGATGTGTCCAGAGTGTATACGCTGCCGCTTCTACCCATTTGTGGACATCCGAATCGTTGAAGAAGATCCCTTCAAAATCTCCGGACATCAAGCCAGCGGCTTTCGCGAAGTTATCAATCCTGCCGGTTGTCCGGCACTGCGTGAGTTCGTGTGGGATCGTCGCCTCGGAATTCGTTTTTTGACGAGGTGCCCAAAACTGATCGCTAATCGTGACAGCCGTAAACGGAAGTGCTCTCAAAATTTTTTCCTTCATTTTTAGGGTTTACGCAAACCCCCTACATTTGCAGGTGAGGTTCGGAAACCACGCCTGTGATGTTTCGGGATGCCTTCCAATTATGCGTAAGTCTTGATCGTGTTTGGTGCGATAGGGATTGCACAGATATAGGTGCTTTGCCCTACAATCGAGTTAGCATCATATCAGCGACTTTGCACACGAATCTGTTGAAATGCTTCTGTTGGTAAGTAGCTCCCTAACACTTTCTGAATGTCCATTTCTGTGAGTCGTTGCGGTGTGATTAAAACACATTTGTTACGTGAAATCCGGCTCCAAGACATCTCGAAATCCTTGTAGGTCAAGCGGCGTTTGTTGCGATTGGAAGGGTTTTCAAGGAGTACTTCACCCAATTGTTCATTGTAGTGAGATATCGGTAAGATCTCTGGAGTACGTCCCTGAAATTCAATCATCACAATAGGTGCCCACCCCTTCGCAATAAATGCCTTTAAAACATCAAACGAACAGTTGGAGATTACGGCACTATGCTGTACCTGTGCACGTGACGATGCGTGAAAATCATTAAGTCCACCTCTGCTACTCACGCGTACACGTTCTTTAAAAGCATTTCGGACGTAAGGCATTTTTTCCAATTGAACGGTAGCGGATTCCGGTAAGCTCGCGCTGTTTTGCGTGGATTGCGGACGCATCGTCTTTTCGGCAGCAGTGATCGCTGATTCTGGGACGTGGTATTGGCTTTGCGGCGGTGTACCGCAGTTTATTGACAGCAGCAGAAAAACAAGGAACGCGACACAAGCGCGCACGGTTGAATATGAGGAGCCGGAAAGTAGTGCATGACGAACTTCTTTAAAAAAAAACAGGTGTTGTTTCATGGCTTGATACCTCCTTGCTTGTAGAAACGATTGGTATGAAAAACGGTTTACAGGTTAATCTGTTTTAACTACGACTTCCCGTTTTTCCTGCCATGACTCTACGATCGCTTCAGTAATGCGTAGTGCCTGCAAGCCGTCTCTTCCTGTCGGTGCGGGCGGACGATCGGTGAGTAGATCATCAACGAGGGCCGCCATCCGTAGGGCGAATGTCCCGTTAAAAGCAAGTTGCTCGTCTCTAAAAATGGAAGGGCGATATTCTTCAACAACCTGATTATCGCGCCTCATGAGAGTCGCGCGTGTCAGGACATTATCGACGACGATCTCGCCATCGGAGCCACAGATTTCGAGGTGTTCAATCGGATGGATAAAATCGCTATCCCAACTTGCCAACAGTGTTGCAACGACTTCCGTTTCATAACGGAATGAAATCGCCATACTCGTGTAACACGCATCCTCACCTTCGCGCGCTTCGTGTTTCCGCGGCTTCGCCATTTGTGCACAAACCGCAACAACTTCACCACCAAACCACCGCAGCAGATCAATGGCGTGCGTCTCAAGTTCGTAGAGCAGGTAATATTCTCCCTTCCATGTTGAAGCGGGGCCACCTTGAGATAATTTCATGTCTAAGTAATACGTTTGCCCAATTGCCCCCGCGTCAAACCATTTCCGGGCTTGGACATATCCTGGGGCGAACCGACGATTGTAATCAATAGCAAGGTGAACGCCCTTCTCTTCTGCTTTAGCGACCATCTGTTCTGCTTCGTCAATGTAAAGCGATAGGGGTTTCTCCGAGATAACATGTTTACCTGCTTCCAGACATTCCATCACGGGTTCAAAGTGCAGATGGTCAGCAGTTACGACATCTACCAAGTCGCATTCTTCATGGGCAAGCATCTCCTGGATGGAGGGATACCACTTGGCGATATTGAGTTCTTCGGCACGCGCTTGCGCTTTAGCAGCATCTATATCACACACTGCCACCAATTCCGCCCCCGGATGCTGCAGATAGCCGAGTTGATGCAGACGCCCTATGCCACCGCACCCAACTGCCGCAACTTTTAGTTTCCCTGCCATAATCCTGTTCTCCTTTACGCGCTGGGCGCGCCGCGAGCACAATGTGCTCCTACTAAAGTTCTAATCGGACCTACGACTTAAATCTGTAAACCTGTCTTCGGTGGATACCTCTCCACCTACAACATATAATATATCATCCAAAAAAAAATAACAAGTGAAAATTATTCTGTAGAACACCTTAAAATCCAGAACATGGATGTTGCACGGCTAACCCTTTTGTGGTATACTTTCTCACATCAAATTTTAAAAGAGGGTGCGCCATAATGAACTGTCCACGTTGTAAACGCAGAGATGCCGTCAAAAATGGAAAAGCAAGGGGGAACCAACGCTACAAGTGTAACGCTTGTGGCTTTCAGTTTACCCGTCAGACGACACGCGGGAGACCCCCGTGGCAAAGAGCCTTGGCGGTTTTCTTGTACTGCCGCGGGATTACTATCAGCGATATCGCACGAATGTTCTCGGTGTCACCGAGCACTATCTTCAAATGGATCCGAAAGTTCGGTTCCGAACGGACACCGCTACCTGAATCTATTGCGGATGGTGCTGTCCTCCTTGACGAAAATGAAATCGCAAAGTATCTCAAAAAACAGAGTGAGGGGTGTGAAGCTGGAAAGATTTTTGTCGTCATACCGGAGGACGTATCATCTGAGAACGTGGTCGTCGGAATTAAGCGGGATTGATGGTCAATTGCTGATCGCTGAAAACTGAGAACCAGCAACTGAAAACCTTTGCACACAATCGATTTAACTTGACAATCGCAAGAATCTGTTTTAAAATTGAAATCAGGAGGTTACAAATAAATTTATGAAAATCCGACTTTTATTAACAGGTTTTGGTTCACAAACAACATCAAAACTTGAAAAAATTATGAAGTATAGTATCGGCTTGTGTCTACTTACACTCATTTTCGGAAACGTCGCAGGGGCAGCGGATTCGTTTGGTGACCCGTTTGAAGGTGGCGATTTGAAGAATCCTAATTGGGAATGGCAGAATGAACCCCCGAAATGGGATGTCGGTAAAACACGTGAAGATTATCTCTATATTGATAGCGAACCCAACCGAAATCTCTGGGCAAATGACATGTCACATTTCCTGTATCAGGAGACCGATACAGATATGTTTGATGTCGAAACCCGTTTCTTCGCCAAATGGGATACCAGTTCTGGGGTCAACGGACTCGTCGTGAAAAGTCCGTCGGATGATAACTGGGTAACCATCAAATTCTGGTCGCGAGACGCGGCAGCGAAGGGGCATATCCAGTATCAAACCAAGCAAGCCGGGATGGGACCCCCTGATATCCAATGGAGATTTGGTGATTGGGGTGACATCGAAATGGCACTCCGACTCAAAAAAGATGGCGATACATACACTGCCTGGTACAAAGCAGCGGAAGATAAGGATTGGATGGATATCGGAGAAGGTGACTTTGAACTCACACCACCGTTGTGGCTCGGCATTTATGCCGGTGTCGCAGCAGGAACAGGGAGTTTGGAAGTCGAATACGAATACTTCAGAGATAACCTGAACCCGTTCCCCGTTGAACCCGGTGGAAAAATGACAACGACTTGGGGCGCATTAAAAGCACAATATTAAGGATGGACCCAAACTATGCGGTATTGTCTGATTGTTTTTTTTCTATTCTTTGGTGTTTCCGTACTCGCGGCATCCACCTTCAACGATGTCAGTCGCACCGCAAATGTTTATCAACGTGAAACACCTGTTGATGCGGAATCCGGGGCTTGGTTCGGCCCCGGTACCGCTGCTGTAGATTATGATAACGATGGCTGTTGGCTTGACATTTTCGTTGTCGGTGATGGCGGTTTACCGAACGCACTTTACCGCAATAATGGCGACGGGACATTCACGGACGTAGCAGGCGAGGCAGGTATCGCAAACACACCGAACGGGCGCGGCTGCGTCTGGTTTGATTATAACAACGATGGGCATCGTGACCTCTATGTAACCTGTGCCGGTCCAAATTTCCTCTTTGAGAACAACGGAGATGGCACCTTCACAGACGTAAGCACGCACGCAGGGGTCGCCGATGAAAAACACGGCACCGGTCCAGTTATCGCCGATTATGACCACGATGGATGGTTGGACATCTATATCGCTAATTGGGGACGCGCACCCTCCCTCTTAAATCCAAATCCTGCTCCAAAAACCAACGTCCTCTACCGAAATCGAGGGGATGGCACTTTTGAAGAAGTTACAAAAATCGCTGGCGTTGAAGATGACGGCATCGCTTGGGGCGCAATCTTCTTCGACTACGATGGCGATACTTGGGCAGACCTTTTCGTCGCAAACGATCACGGACCCGACAAACTCTATCGCAACAGAGGCGATGGCACCTTCGCAGATGTTTCGGAGCAGTCCGGCATCGTAACCGAAATCAACGGAAAACCGACAGGCGCGATGGGACTCTGTGTCGGCGACTATGATAACGACACGGACCTCGACTTTTTCATCACCAACTATGACGCGGATCTCCTCTGGCGAAATAACGGGGACGGCACCTTCACGAACGTCGCTGAAACTGTTGGCGTCGCAAACGAGGGTGTAGGCTGGTACGCCAGTTTCGTTGACTATGACAACGACGGGTGGCGCGACCTTTACGTCGTCAACGGCGATGTTGATGGCTCACAGAAAACCAATCGCAACCGCCTCTATCATAATCAGAACGGACAATTTGTTGACCGGGCAGACGCGCTCAACGTCGCTGTTGACGCTGTCGCACGCGGCGCAACCGCAGGTGATTTTGATAACGATGGCGATGTCGATTTCTATGTCGTCAATAACACAGGAAACACCCTACTTCAAAACGATCTGGATCCTAGCTTCGGGAACTTTAAGATTCGACGTGGCTTTCCAAACTCTAAGAATCGACGCATCAAAATTAGGTTGATCGGTACAGAAAGCAACCGCGACGGCATCGGCACCCGCGTAACAGTGAAAGTCGCTAACCACGTTCAGACGCAGGAGTTAATCTGCGGCACCGGTTTTTTGGGCAGTGATAGTTTAGAGCTCGAATTTGGTTTTGTTGGATTGTATCAATCGGGTTCTATCACCTTGGCGTGGCCCTCTGGAATTGTCGAAACGCATCAGTTCGGTTTTGGTGGGGATGTCTTTATCTTTACGGAAGCAGGTGATGTGGTGACAGCGGTTGAACCAGCCGGAAAACTCAGCACGACATGGGGCAAGGTTAAAGCCGCCGAGGTCTTCCAAAACTATCCGAATCCGTTTAATCCGGAAACTTGGATTCCTTACCAACTTTTTGAAGCCAGCGATGTCCAGATAGCTATCTATTCCCAAACGGGTGAACTGATTCGCGACTTCAACCTCGGACATCAGCCGCACGGCGAAAAAGTGCTTTACTGGGATGGCAAAAATAACGAGGGTGAAACCGTCGCCAGCGGTATCTATTTCTACCAATTCCGGGCAGGCGATACTCAGAGTGTTCGGAAAATGTGGTTAATGAAGTAGGCATAATTCCTAACCATTGAGGCAGGTAGGTTTTTCACCATGGATAACATATTTTTCAGATGGTGGGGATGCGGTGCTTTTGACGTTCGCTTTCGCGATGTCAACATCGCCTTTGATCCCTATCTCTTCAATCAGAATTTAGCGGATGCCCAACCGATCTACGACTATATCTTTATCTCCCACGAACATTTCGATCACTGCCACCCCGTAACCTTACAGAAGTTATGTCGCGGCGAACGTTTTAAGAAACTGTTCGTCAACCCCGGATGCATAACACCCGCACAACCCGTCACTGAGAAATATGGGGATGCCGCATTTGAACGCGACCTCCCAATCACTAAGCACGTTCCCGCAGATAAAGTACAAATTCTCTACCCGAAGCATCTCAACGACAAACAAGGGACATCGCGCACGTTTCAGGGTTCAGATACACTTGACCTCGGCGATATTCAAGTCGAAACGATTGAAAGTGGCGAGAACCAGACCCCAAATCTACCGACAAACGGTTATCTCATCACACACAGAAAAAAGAATGTCTCAATCTTACACACTGGCGATTTACACGAACCCTATCCAATGTTGGCAAACCTCCGAGGCAAGGTAGATTTCCTGATTCACATGAAACTCGGCATCGGTGGCGGGCTTGCACCTCGACTCATCGAATTATTGGAACTGATTCAACCGCACTACATGATACCGACGCACTATCGAACCGACCGAAAATCCGACCCTATTCCAGAGGGGCACTGGCCCCCGAATGTTACCGATGAAATGGCATTTATTGAATCGATGCGTGCTATTGTTGGCAATAGAACACAACTCCTCCCTTTCACCGCAGGTGTGGAATACGAAATAGAGATGCCGGAAAAACAGGTCATCTGGAAATGGGAGTGGTTTAACACATGGGACATTCCGCCCTGGCGAGGATAAGATTACCATTAGCGATCTCTACGTTCGCTGCCCCCGAAATGTGCCTGCAAGCAAGGAATTACCACAATGAAACCGACACGTTTCCTGATTTTGACGATACTTTTTGTTTCAATATTGTTTCACGCGAATGTCTCTGCCCAAGATTATACCGAGTGGCATTTACCTGAGGGTGCCAAAGCACGCCTCGGTAAAGGTGCAATAACCGGAGATATCCAGTATTCTCCAGATCGTAATCTACTGGCGGTTCCGAGTTCCATTGGTGTCTGGATTTATGATGCGGACACCTATCAAGAAATTGACTTGCTCGTCGGGCATGCAGCACCCGTCTCAGCCGTTGCATTTTCTTCTGATGGACATACACTTGTCAGCGGAAGCCAGGACGGAACGATCCAGGCATGGAACCCACATACCGGTGAACTCAAAGCGTCTCCGAGAGGGCATGAGCGTGGGCGCATTAATTCCATCGCGTTTTTGCCACAGAGTCGCATATTTGCGAGTGGCTGTTCGGATAAAACAGTTCGATTGTGGAGTGCAACTACAGGCAATTACATAACGACTTTGATGGGACATACGGGACCCGTCGCTTCTGTTGCGTTCAGCCGAGATGGACTCATGCTTGCCAGTGGTGGTGGGCACGAAGACAATACAATTCGCTTATGGAAGGCAGAAGATAATTTCCGTATCGCTGTCACCTCCCTCATAGGACACGAATATGGTGTCACGTCCGTTGCGTTCAGTCCAGATGGACAGCTGCTTGTCAGTGGAAGTATGGATGATACAATTCGATTATGGGACCCACATACCGGTGAACATAAGGCTACCCTCACGGCACACACGCGTGATGTCACTTCTGTTGCGTTTTCTCCCGATGGGCAAACACTCGCGAGTGCGGGCAGTGACGAAACCGTTCGGTTATGGGATCCTGCCACTGAAACGCTCAAGACAACTTTCACTGGACATACCGGTTGGAGTGCTTCTGTTGCGTTTTCGCCAGATGGGCAAACCCTTGCCAGTTCAGCGGATGACCAGATGATCCAATTTTGGGATTATATCACCTTCGAGCACAAGTCCACCCTCACGGGACATACTTTTCCGGTTAATGAAATTGCGTTTGCTCCGAATGGGCAAATTTTCGCGAGTGTCGGCGATGGTAAGGCAATTGATTTGTGGGATGCACACACAGGACAACTCCGAGATACACTCATTGGACATGGTGGGTCCCTCTTTGCTGTCGCATTCAGCCCAGATAGCGAAATACTCGCCAGCGGCGGTGGAAAGCCGGATACCGCAATTCGGTTATGGGATGTACACGCTGCCCAACCTAAAGCACCTATCACAAGCCACAAGTTTGGCGTTGAATCCATCGTGTTTAGCCCAGACGGTAAAACGCTTGCAAGTGGAAGTTGGGACAGCACAGCTCGATTATGGGACGCTGATACAGGCGAACACAAGGGCACTCTTAAAGCCGGTGCCAATGTCTATACTGTCGCATTCAGTCCAGATAGTCGTACACTTGCCAGTGGTGGTCAAGGTGCCACAATTCACTTATGGGATGTAGAGAGCGGAGAACACCAAGCTTCTTTGGAAGAACATACACGTCCTGTTGATGTTGTGGCGTTTAGTCCCGATGGTAGAACGCTTGTGAGTGGAAGTAGGGATAGCACGATTCGATTGTGGAATATAGAGACAGAACGATCCTACGTTACGCTTATAGGTCATACGTCTCGTATCAAGTCTGTTGTGTTCTTCCCAGATGGTGTCACGCTCGCTAGCTGCAGTTGGGATAATACGATTCGGTTGTGGGATACACAGACAGGACATCTTCAATCTACCCTCACGGGGCATATTACTGGTGTTAATACACTCGCACTCTCTCGCGATGGTGGCACGCTTGCAAGCGGAAGTGAAGATGGCACCATTCTCTTGTGGGAGTTTACGCCTATTGAACCTGAACCGAAGATAATAGTGGATGTAAACGGTGATGGTGTGGTAAACATCCAAGACTTAGTGCTGGTCGCATCGCATCTCGGGGAAGTTGGATTGAGTCCTGCGGATGTAAACGGTGATGGTGTGGTAAACATCCAAGACTTAGTGCTGGTCGCATCCCGTTTCGGCGATAATTAGGAAAAAAAATAAACACCGAAGAAACAAAAAATTGGAGAATAGTTAACGTGTCAACAGATCAACGCCTCCGGGTCGCTATCTACGGCTGCGGCAATTTTGCGAAACGGACGCGCATTCCAAACCTATTACAGACAGATGCAGTCGATATACTCGCTGTGTGTGATAGCAATTTACAGGCAGCGCAGGAGATCGCAGCCGACTTCAAGGTCCCACACGTCTACCACACCGAAAATGATGGCGCGTATAAGATGCTTGACGCTGAAGCCATCGATGTGTTATACTCTATCGTGCCGGCGTATGTACGCACCGATGTTGAAGTGACGGCGGTGGAAAAGGGAATTCACCTTTTCAGTGAGAAGCCACAAGCGATCACAATGCAAGTTGCTTGTCGAATAGACAACGCTATCCAGCAGACAGGTGTTATCAGCACTGTCGGGTTTCGTGAACGGTATCGTCCGCTCTTTCAAGAAGCACGCCGGTTTTTGGCGGACAAACAGATTGTCCATGTCCGTTTCCAGAGCTACGGTGGATTACCGCCTTCAACAGATGGTAGTGCTAAAACGTGGTGGGCAGAGATGGACAAATCCGGGGGGCGCGCACTCGATTGGGGGGTCCATGCAACGGATTATAGCCGGTTTATGACGGGCTTGAATGTCGCACGGGCGCAAGCCTTCTATTGTGAACGTTCTGCTTATGCAACCGCTTTGTCATCGAGTTTCAATTACTGTTTTGACAACGGTGCTACGATGACCCTCTGTTTCGTCTCATCGGGTTCCAGTCCAAGAAACGAACCCTGGTTTACTATCTTCTATGAAGGTGGATGCCTTGAAATTTACCAATATGATAGGATTGAGGTCAATGGCGAAATTCTTTATCAAGCCGACGCATTCGACCCGTGGTTGGAACAGGATAAAACCTTTATCCGCGCGATATTGACCGACGATGCAAGCATTTTACACAGCGATTACCACGACGGTTTGTTTTCTTTAGCGCCAGTCTTGGCTGGTTGGGAATCCGCCCGTCGTAACGGGGAATGTATTGATGTCGCGTCGTTCATGAATGACGTATAATTAAAAATCAAAAAAGGAAAAATTATGGATGCAAGATTGAGAAAAATTCAGATTACACCAATGAAATTCGACAAAGAGGGCGCGATGCAGCGTGAAGAGTTCGCTACGCTTACCATCGAAGTACCTATGGATAGCACAGCACAACGTGCCGCTATTATAGAATTATGTGAGCTCCTTGACCAAGAGTGGGTTATTGTTAACGTTGAAGGCAAAACAGTCGTAGCTGTTAGCACCGCCTGATTTAATAGTTTTCAGTTATCAGTTAAAAGAGGGGCAGGAGAGTCCCAAAGTCTTTTTCTGAAAACTGAAAGGTTTTCGCAGAAAAACCGCTCTGAACACTGAAAACTACTGAAAACTGAAAGATTTTTTCATGCCTCGCAGTGAGAGAAAAATCGCACTGACGACTGATAACTATTAAAAAAATGAAAAAGAAATGGCTCTTTACACCCGGTCCCACGCCGATTCCGCCCGAAGCGTTGTTGGCGATGGCGCAACCGATTGATTACCACCGCAGCGAAGAGACTGTTGCATTAATTAAAGACGTTCTCGAAAAACTCAAACACGTTTTCCAAACCGAGAACGATGTCCTCTTTTTAACATCATCCGGTACCGGGGGTATGGAAGGCGCGGTTGCGAATCTACTCTCTCGTGGCGACAAGGTGATTGTGATCCGGAGTGGTAAATTCGGAGAGCGCTGGGGCGAGATCTGCACCGCCTTCGGCGTTGAAATTATACCGATTGACGTAACTTATGGAAGGGCTGTTGACCCGCAGGTCGTCGAAGTGCTTTTAACGCAACATCCTGATGTAAAAGCGATTTACGCAACGCTCTGCGAGACTTCGACGGGTGTTCTACACGACATTGAGGCATTAGCACGGCTGACCCGAGTGCGTCCAACACTTTTGATTGTTGATGCTGTCAGCGGACTCGGTGCCGACGATTTACAGATGGACAATTGGGGTGTGGATGTCGTCGTTTCCTGTGCTCAAAAAGGATTAATGACCCCACCAGGGCTATCGGTCGTAGCACTCAATCAGCGGGCGTGGGACGCAGTTGAACGTTCTAACCTCCCGAAATATTACTTTGACTTCCGTAAGGCGTTTGAGACCGGATTGCAGGGATCTGTCCCGTATACACCCGCAGTGACACTGCTGACGGCACTTCAATGTGCGCTGAACCGTATCTGTGAAGAGGGTATTCGCACGACGATCGCGCGGCACAGCCGCTTAGCAGCCGCGACCCGAAGTGCAGTTAAGGCGTTAGGGCTTTCCCTCTTCGCGGCATCACCAGCGAATACCGTAACCTCAATCCAGTTGCCGGAAGAAATTGACGGGAAAGCGTTTATCAGTCTGATGCTCGACACATACGGTATTACATACGCTGGTGGTCAGAGCCAGTTAAGTGGAAAAATCGTCCGAATTGCGCATCTCGGTTGGATGAATGAAAACGACGTTATCGTCGCGATTGCTGCGTTTGAGCGCGGATTGGTGGAAATCGGTTGTGATATTCCGCTTGGCGCGGGGGTTACCGCTGCGCAGGAAGTTTTTCGTGTTTTTAAATATTAGGTTTCTGCGAAGAAGTTAACAGTCTCCAGTTTTCAGTTAAGATGCCTCGCAGTGAGAGTTGTGGCAGTCTATTTTGCTGTATCCGTCAACTGTTCCCTCTTTAACTGGTTACTGTTAACTGGCAATTTCCTCACCGCAAGGAAAGCGAAAAATATGTCTGAGACGACACTTTTTGATGCCTCGTATGAACAGCGAAAAAAGCCGCTGCTGATCCAAACATTGGAACGGCTGCGTCCCATTTATAGTAGGTCGGAGTTGAGTTTTTTACGTATCGACGGTATGAGCCGTGAAGGTTTGTCCCAACGCTCCGGACGTGGATTCGTCAATCGCGATATTCTTGAAACAGTCCTTGGCAATTTGCTTGAGTGTGTTGCACCGGGCTCCCATAATGCGCCGCATCTTCATCACCAAAAACGCGAACTCTCGGAGGCGATTGAAGAGGTGGCGGATCAGTTATATGCGATGGTCGCGCAGTCTTTTCTCGCTGTCGCAGATGAAACGCCGCTTGATACTGCACTTGAAACCGCATTTTCACTCCTCTGGGAGCTGCCACGCTTCAAGAGCCGGGCACTCTGGAATCGTTTCGCCTCTCTCAAAGACCCAGCTGTCTGGGATGCTTACCTGCTCCACACCGGCATTTCACGTGAAAAACTCGCCGCTATTGATTTCCGATCCCAAGTTGATACCGCAATTCAAGAACGAACCTTTGAACCCTATCAAGACTTCCTTGGCACGCTGAATCTCGCCTCCGTTTTGGATTATCAACTCCAGTTAGTCGGGAGTACATACCCAGGCTGGCGTGTACTCTTTTACCACGATGTCGCACACGCGCTGACGCGGACTGAAGCCCCCGAAGAGGGACCGGACATCCAAAGGGTCCCGGTTCCTTTGTTGCCGCGTGCTATCTCGGAACTCGCCGGACGCTACTACCAAGCCGATATACACCCGGAAACACAGATCGGCGACGCAAATTTCCTTGAACACCCCCATCGCGGGGTAACCACTGGGCAAACAGGCATTATCGGTTCTGGATGTGTTATCTATCCAAGCACATTTGGCGGGTTGAGCGTCAAAGTCAAACAACGGCATCCTGTCATCGGCGACTTTGTTGAAGTCGGTACTGACACCAGTCTTCTCGGACCCGTCCAGATTGATGACCACTCCACCATAGGCACGAACACTGAAATCTACGGGTTCGTTGAAATTGCCCAGCGATGCCGTATCGGTTCATCGGTTGTCATTGGGACTATCCGTGGCGCATCGGATCACCCTGGGAGAATCTACATCGGGGATGAGGTCCGCATCGGAGACGGGACGGTCATTGAAAACACGTCAGAAATGGACCTGATTATACCAAACCGCGCGCAGATTCCAGCGCGAAGCCACGTCGCAAACGACGGGTTCGGATTCCCGCGATATATAGTCTGACTATGGAGAAAAACATGAAAAAGGTAGCTCGCGCTTTGATTAGCACCTACGATAAAACTGACCTTTTAGAGATAGCCACTACGCTCACACAACGTGGCGTAGAGATCCTCTCCACCGGCGGCACGGCACAACACCTTCGGGACGCAAGGATTAACATCGTTGATGTCTCTGACTATACCGGCTTCCCTGAAATGCTGGACGGTCGAGTGAAAACCCTCCACCCAAAAATCCACGGAGGACTCCTCGCTGAACGCGATAACCCCGAACACAACGCACAAACGGAAGCGCACGGTATTACCTCGATTGATATGGTGATATGCAATCTGTATCCGTTTGAAGCAACCGTCGCTAACCCAGATGTAACACTCTCTGAAGCCATCGAGAATATCGACATCGGCGGTCCGACGATGATTCGTGCTGCCTCAAAAAATTATCGACACGTCGCTGTTCTCACGAACCCAAGCCAGTACCCGCAAATCATCGCTGATTTAGACGCGAACGACGGATGCCTTTCAGAAGAACGGCGATTTGAATTGGCAAAAGCAGCGTTTGCGCATACCGCTCACTACGACACCGCAATCGCAGCTTATCTTACCGATGATTCTCCCCTGATAAGAGAGGTTAATAAAGCAGAGGATTCCGAAACAGACGCATTCGCAGATAACCTAACCCTCCATTTCAAGAAGGAACGCACGCTCCGCTACGGTGAGAACCCACATCAACGTGCCGCTTTCTATAGAACTGAAACCACGCCAGGACCGTCCGCAGCATGGGCAAACCAACGCAGTGGACAACCGCTCTCCTTCAATAATCTTCTTGATTTAGAAGCCGCTTTGGAAATCGTCAAAGACTTTAAAACCCCCGCGTGTGCTATCATAAAGCATAACAACCCGTGTGGACTCGCGACGGCTGGCAACCTACAAGATGCCTTCACAAACGCTCTAGAATGTGATCGGACATCTGCCTTTGGTTCAATTGTGGGTTTAAATCGCAAGGTGACAATCCAAACCGCAAACACGATCAGAGAAGCCGCGAATGCAGGCGTGAAAATTGAGGCGATAATCGCTCCGAGTTATACCGAAAAGGCATTGCGTGCGTTATCTCGTGTCACAAATCGTCAGATTTTTGAAACTGGGCAACTCTTACCGCCGGAACCGATTCTGCAAATCCGTAATGTAACCGGCGGCATGCTTGTCCAAGAGCAGGATGTACATAATATAAAAAGAGATGATTTACAATTTGTCACTAAACGTTCACCTACAGACGATGAGATAAAATCGTTCTTGTTCGCGTGGAAGGCGTGCAAACACGTCAAATCCAACTGTATCCTGTTGGCGCACGGCACACAGAGTGTCGGTATTGGTGCCGGACAGATGAGCCGCGTGGATGCCGCGATTATCGCTATTCGGAAGGCAGGTGAAAAAGCAAAAGGCGCAGTGTTGGCTTCAGATGCTTACTTCCCATTCCCAGATGGTGTTGAAATTGCGGGCGAGGCGGGCATCAGTGCCATTATCCAACCCGGCGGTTCCGTCAACGACGAACCTGTAATTGAAACCGCGGACGCTTATGGTATCGCAATGGTGCTAACGGGCGTACGCCATTTCCGGCATTAGTTGTTGTTTCTATACCCTTTATCAAGTTTCAAGTGGTAGACGGACCTTCTACTGCTTTCAAAAGGAAATATATGAAAAAAACGCTTCTTTTTTTCACCTTACTTATCGTGTCGACTTTTAGCCTTTCAACCGCGTTTGCCCAATATGAACCCTATATGCAAGTAGGTTTACCTGAAGGTTCAAAAGCTCGCTTTGGCCAAAGTATGCCACTCGGGATCTTCTACTCCTCTAACATCGCGGATGCTTGGATCGCCGTTGAAAGTAAAATCGGGCTTTGGATATACGATGCTGACACCCTGCAGGTGCGCGACTTGTTCACAATAACGCCTTATGATCGTAAGACTATGCTTTCCAGTCCAGATGGCAGCACCCTTGCCGTTGGATTCAGCGATGGTACAGTGAAATTGTGGGAGGTTGCGACCGGCGCAGTCCGTAAGACCTTTACCGGATATCCTGCTTACGCCCCGAGTATGTGTTTTAGTCCGGATGGTAGTATCCTCGCCATAGGAGGTCAGGGCGGTGTCTATTTGTGGGATGTCGCCACCGGAACGGGACATAGTGCTTCCACGGGACACAGTGCTGCTTTCTGGCTACACTTCAGTCCAGATGGGGATACCCTCACCACACACACCGAGGACAACAACGTGCATTTGTGGGATGTCGCCACCGGAACACTCCGTTATACTTTTGATACGGCTACTGA
>VXZK01000007.1:0-19247 GCA_009845545.1 Candidatus Poribacteria bacterium | reverse complement strand
ATTTGTGGGATGTCGCCACCGGAACACTCCGTTATACTTTTGATACGGCTACTGACACATCAAATGAAAAAGTGTGTTTTAGTCCGGATGGTAGCATCTTCGCCGTAGGAGGTTGGAACGGCGCAGTACGCTTATGGACAGTCCGCTTATGGGATGTCGCCACCGGAACACTCCGCGATATCTTCAATGAAGATACCCCTGATGTCCAAGTGATGCGTTTTAGTCCGGATGGCAGCATCCTTGCTATAGGGGATAAAAACGAAAAGATACAACTATGGGATGTCGCCACCGGAACACTCCACAAAACCCTACCGGGCGGGGTCTATGATGTAAGTTTTAGTCCGGATAGTCATACGCTCGCCACGCGAAGTTCGGATTTGACAATTCGTTTATGGGATGTCGCCACCGGCAAAGTCCGCCAAAGTCTCGAATGGGAATTTTGGGAGAGCATTCAAAATGTGCGTTTTAGTCCGGATGGCAGCACACTCGCCTTTGTAACCCAAAATGGACACTTGTCGCGTGTGTCAGGTTTTAACTTTAACATTGGTGTAACTCATGTTACCACTGGCGTAACTGATAAAGCCTGTATTGGATTCAGGAACCCTCCAAGTCTGAGTCCAACGCTGAGTTTCAGGACGCTGAGTTTCAGTCCAGATGGTAGCATGCTCGCTATTGGATCTGGTGACGGAGTACATTTGTTAGATGTTCCTACCGACACGGTACACAATATTCTTGAGAAACCCCACTTCTTGGTTCCTGGTCTGAGTAGTCTAAGTTTTAGTCCAGATGGTGGCACACTCGCCGTTGGGGTAGAACGCTCTTATTACACACCGATGCCTTCTGTTGACCCCCCACTAGATCAAGATGAACTCCCACCGGCTCAACTGGGACCTGAACTTGATAGTCCCACGTTATTTATTTGGGATATTACCACCGGGCAGCAAAAACCCTTCCTTGGAAACTATGTCCACAGTATCTATAGTGTATGTTTTAACGCTAATGACGGAACCCTTGCTGTTGCGGCAGGTAGCGGACCCAACGCTCCACCTCTTGCCTGGGATGAGTCTCCTGGCGCACTAAACAAGACGAATATAGATCTATGGGATACCTCCACCGACACACTCATCACGACACTTGAGGCCCCTTACCTCTCTACCGCCGCAGACTTTTTTATGACTGAGGTATGCTTCAGTCCTGATGGTCGCACCCTTGCTGCTGTGGGTGGAGCTAATATGAGTGGAGAGGGTGGAGGCATAGTGCATTTGTGGGACATCGACGCTAATACATATACATATCGCCGAATTCTCACTGAGCAGACCCACACTCGCTTAAGATTAAGTTTCAGTCCAGATAGCAGCACCCTCGCCACCGGAAGTTGGGACAGCACAGTGCGTTTGTGGGATGTCTCGACCGGTGCACTCCATAAAGTCCTCACTGTTGGTCCATGGGGACTAACGTCTGTCAATTTCAGTCCAAATGGTGATATGCTTGCTACCGGGAGTAATTTCGGCACGGTGATCCTCTGGGAAGTTAGCGCGGACTGAAACCTGTCCATGACCCTCTGCAGCGTGGGCAAACCAACTCAGCGGAAAACCTGTCTCGTTCAATAACCTCCTCGATTTAGAAGCTGCTTTGGAGGGTGTTGAAATTGCGGGTGAGGCAGGCATCACTGCGATTGTCCAATCCGGTGGCTCCGTCAACGACAAGCCCGTGATTGAAACAGCGGACGCTTACGGCATGGTGATGGTGCTAACAGATGTCCGCCATTTTCGGCATTAAATTCAATTTTTTGCATCGGATGAAGCAACTATGATTGAAACATTGAATTTCTCGGTGTTTGTGTAACCTTGGGGAAATTCAGATAGTACATGAAAAGTAGGTGATCTTTCCATGAAAAAAGTCATATTTTTTGCCACATTTGCGATCAATTTTATTTCGGTATGTTGTCTATTCACGAGTTTGGCTGAATACCCGCTTTATACACAACTTCATCTGCCGGAGGGTGCCAAGGCTCGTTTCGGTCAGGGATACTTTCGCTACGCTATTGAACCCCTTTCTCATCCGACAGAGCCTCGGGTCGCTATCGCGAGTACGGTTGGCGCGTGGATATATGATGCCGACACCTTGCAAGTTCAAGACTTGTTTGTAACGCCTCAGGGAGTGGAGCGGATTCAAGTTATGCGCGCTAGCCCAGATAACAGAACACTTGCTATCGGATATTATGACAGCGGAATCGTAACATTATGGGATGTTCCTACGGGGCGCGTTCGTCATACCCTGACTGGACATTCCGACCGCGTTACAAAGATAAGTTTCAGTCCAGATAGCAGCACCCTCGCCACCGGAAGTCCGGACAGCACAGTGCGTTTGTGGGATGTTGCCACTGGTGCCCCACGCTATACCTTTGTTGGAGATTTCAGGAGTGTCTATGATATACGCTTCAGTCCGGATGGGTCTATCCTTGCCGCTGGGTTTGACGACGGTGCCCGTTTGTGGGATGTTGCTACCGGCAGCATGCGCCACGCCTTCACCGGACATAGCAGTGCTGACTATGGCTTTGACCTAAACCCTGATGGCAAGACTTTCTCCACTGTTTTCACGCGTTATACCGACAAGGTCTTGCAGGTACATTTCAGCCCAGATGGATCTACCGTTGCTGCTGGCGGGGGCAATACCGTGCGTTTATGGGATGTCACCACGGGCAGGATACGGAATACGCTTATGCTTCCTGCAACTTCTGTTTTAACGATGAAGTTTCATCCGAATGGTAGCACCCTCGCCACGGGAAGCAACGACAGCATCACCCGTTTGTGGGATATCACCACTGGTACATCCCAAAACAGCTTCAAAACAGAGGATTATTGGCGCTACGGCAGCATACATTTCAGCCCAGATGGGAGCACACTTGCCACCCAACATAGGGATAGCGAGAACAATACCGTGCATTTATGGGACATCCCCACTGGCACACTGCTTCATAGAACCCCCGACCTTGCTGATGGTACTAATATACATTTTAGTACCGACGGGACAACTTTCACTATTTGGAGCATCGATGGTGTCATCATTTTGGATGCCAGCACTGGAAAGGTCTTGCAGAAGAGTAAGGCTTTTCAATGGGAGACGATTTTGCGTCCTCATGGTCCCAATGATCTCCAATTCAACATGGATAGCAGCACACTTGCTATACGAGACGAAGACCAAGTGTTTTTGTTGGATATTTCAAGCGGCATTAAGACTGTCCGTAAACTTGACATCGAATCAGAAAAATTCTTTGAGGATCTACGTTTCAGTCCGGAGGCAGCAAAAGTCTTATCGGATTTCTCCGCCTCTTTGAATTTTAGAGAGCCCTATTTCAATGGTGGAGAGATTCATGATATCTGGTCTATGGATTTCAGTCCGGATGGCAACACATTGGCTACTGGAATGTCGGTTGCTTATGTTGATGAACTCAGGCTCTTCTTCGCTCCCTCGGCATTGGCACCTGAAATCCATAGCACATTGTGGATTTGGGATGTGGCAACCAGACAACTCAAAACAACATTTGGCACATATACAGGTACAATTTATAGTGTGCACTATAGTCCTGATGGTAGAACGCTTGCTGTTGCAGGCACTTCTGAGTATGACTATCTTGCCAGTCCAAGTCACCAAACGAATATAGACCTCTGGGATACTTCTACTGGGACATTTCTCAAAACGCTGAGCGTGCCTACATCGGGATTTCATTTTTTCCAAAATATCCGTTTCAGTCCAAGGGGTGATACACTTGCTGCTGCAATCAACGATGAAATATATCTATGGAATGTCAGTACCGGTCCCTCTCTTTGTGCGCGCCTCAACCAGGGAGCCGGTAACATTTCATTTATCTACGCACCAGATGGTAACACCCTTGCCGCGGCAGGTTGGGGTGGCAAACTCCTACTATGGGACATCCGAACCGGTACCATATGTAAAACACTTACCGATTATGATTATGTTTCTGCAATGGATTTTAGCCCCAATGGTGAGTGCCTAGCGACTGCCCACTTAGATGGAACAATAATCCTATGGGAAATGGATCCAATAGGGACCAGTAAACCGACATACTCGGATCGCCAACTGACAAATGATGTGAACAAAGATGGAGTCGTCTGTGTACAAGATCTCGTCATTATCGTCTCGCAAATTGGGACAATAGGCGAAACTGATATGGATACTAACAGTGATGGAATTGTCAATATTTTAGATATCCTTCTTGTCGCGGGCTCTATCGGTGCTTGTGCACCTTGCGACTTGGAAATACCTAACCACGTGGCAGAAAAACTCACTACGGCAGACGTGCAACTATGGTTGGCACAGGCCCGAGGATTACCTGATACCGATTTTGATTTGCAATTCGCGGTGCTTGCGTTGGAACAGATCCTGGCACTGTTGACACCGGCAGAGACAACACTCCTCCAGAATTATCCGAATCCGTTCAACCCAGAGACTTATATACCCTATCAGCTAGCCACACCTGCAGATGTTACTGTCTCCGTTCATGCTCCTAATGGTGCATTAATCCGGGTTTTGGCATTAGGACATCAACCTGCAGGGGTCTACCAAAGTCGGGACCGTGCTGTGTATTGGGATGGCAAAAACGAAATTGGTGAATCTATTGCAAATGGCGTATATTTCTATACACTCAAAGCAGATGATTTCACGGCAACGCGTAAGATGTTAATAAAGAAGTAGGATTTTTCTTACTCGGAAAATAGACAGCCTCCAACCTGCCCTAAAATTCCGCTTGAGAAAACTGGACATCCGATGATTTTAATGGTATTCTATGCAAAGAAAAATACGATAACGCATCTCAACGTTTGGAAATAATATGATTGAAAGCGCACAGTACATCAAGATCGTCGAGTGGTCAGACGAGGACGAATGCTTATCGGGTACTGACCGGGAATTATCGGTCCGTGTTGCCACGGCACTGATGAAATTGAAGTTTATCGGCAGTTGTGTGAGATCGTTGACGAATCGATAGCAATCTTTCATCGTGACAATGAGGCACTTCCACCACCAACTATCGGTAGGAACATTGAGGAATTTTTGAACGGTACAGGTAATGACTAAGGAGGAACCGGTGAAAACATACGCATTTCAAGTCGTCTTAGAAAAGGATAAGTGGCCCGATGAGCCAGATGAGAATGCCGTCTGGCGGGCTTACATTCCCGCTTTAGAGCATCAAGGTGCTTCAAGTTGGGGATATACCCAAAAAGAGGCTCTGAAAAATCTACAAGACGCTGTTGACCTTCTCTTTGAATATCTATCAGAGCAGGAAGAAGAAATCAATCTCGATTCGCTCATGCAGCATCAGGAAGAAGGTTCTTCTGAATCCTGTTTACAAATTCAGGTCAGTGATGTGCCGCTAATTACTGTAACGGTCTAATATGCCCATTGATTATAGACAATTACGTTCACTGACAGCGCGAAAGTTAATACGCGCTTTAAAACAAGACGGTTTTTATGAAGTGAGAAGAAAAGGATCACTCCGTTTTTTCGCACATCCAGATGGACGGACAACAACTATTCATCTTCACAAAATGAGCCAAACTTTCGCCCCTGGTACGCTCAGGTCTATTATTGGACGACAAGCGCGATGGACGGAAACAGATATTGAGCGTCTTGGATTGCTTTAGTTTGTTCTATACTCAGTTAAACAGTAACGCTCATAGGAAGTAAACATTGGCTACAATACTAACACTCCCACCCACAATAATCACAGGCGCAGGTGCATCCGAGAACGTCGGTGAACAAGCGAAACAGCTCGGCGCAACGAACGCGCTCATCGTGACCGATCCGGGTATCGCTAAAATCGGATACGCTGGTAATGTTGCGCAAAATTTACAAGGTGCTGGTATAAGTAGCACTTGCTTTTCTGATGTCACACCTGATCCAACTTTACAGAACGTGCAAGACGGACTCAAGCAATACGCCGACGAAGCCTGTGATCTGATTGTGAGCATCGGTGGCGGCAGCGCGATTGATTGCGGAAAAGGCATCGCCATGAAATTGACAAATGACGGTGACTTCGCCGATTACATGGGTGTAGACAAGATTCCAAATCCGGGGGCACCCCTTATCGCAATACCAACGACAGGTGGCACAGGCAGCGAGGTCTCCAAGGTTACCGTTATTACAGATACCGAGCGGAATGTTAAGATGATGCTCAGTAGTGCTTGCCTGCTGGCGCACGTCGCGCTTGTGGATCCACTGTTATCCCTGACAACGCCCCCGCACCTCACAGCGGCAGTGGGTGTTGACGCGTTGACGCATGCAATAGAGGCGTACATCTCCAAACGCGCACAACCGATAACCGACGCACTCGCATTGAAGGCGATTGAGATGATTTCGGGGTCGCTACGGCAGGCGTGGGCAGATGGTGAGAACATCCCCGCACGCACGGATATGATGATCGGCGCGTCTATCGCAGGCATGGCGTTCAGCAATTCCTCTGTCGCGCTGGTCCATGGAATGTCACGTCCGATCGGGGCATATTTCCACGTTCATCATGGACTCTCGAATTCGGTGTTGTTACGTGATGTGATGGCATTTAGCGTTGTCGGCGCGCCAGCGCGCTTTGCAAATATTGCCCGTGCGATGGGTGAGCCACTTGACGGATTATCCCCGATGCAGCAAGCGGATGCAGCCGTTTCCGCCGTTGAAAGGCTCGTCACCGATATTCAGATGCCGCGACTCGGCGAAATTGATAAAATTGATAGAGGGAAATTCGAGGATGTGATTGAACAGATGGCAGCCGATGCCATTGCGAGCGGCAGTCCCGCGAACAATCCACGTCAGGCAACCACTGAAGATATAGTCGCCCTATACCGTCAGTGTTTTTAATAACAAAGGAAAATCGTGAACAGACTCAAAATTGTTGTCCCCGGTGATTTACCACCGCAAATCCAAGGCTCACCGCATCTCGAACGCCTGAAACCCTACGGCGATGTTGTACTCTACACTGACCGACCTGAGACTGACGCAGAGAAAATCCGCCGCGCTGAAGATGCAGACATCCTCATCAATTCACGGGGACTCGTCAAGTGGCCCGCAGAAATCCTACGTCAACTCCCCAAACTCAAGTTAATTTCGCTCTGTTCCATCGGAACGGATATGATTGGACTTGAGGCGGCGAAAGCGCGCGGCATTACTGTTTGTAATCAACCCGGACGCACCGCGCCGGTTGTCGCGGAACACGGGTTCGGACTGATGTTCGCACTCGCCAAACGTGCAGCATTCCTCACAGCCTCGATGAAGGCAGGCGGATGGCCCCGTATGGACAACATCTACCTGCAAGGGAAAACTTTAGGAATTGTCGGCACCGGGCATATCGGAGCAGAGATGGCACGTCTCGGACGCGCTATCGGGATGAACGTTATTGCGTGGACGTATCACCCTTCTGCGGCGCGGGCAGAGGCACTCGGCGTTGCGTTTGTTTCTCTGGACGAACTTCTCTGTACTGCTGATGTTGTGAGTCTACACGTCAGACTGACAGAGGAGAGTCAACACCTCATCGGTGAACGGGAATTCGGCTTGATGAAGCCGGGTGCACTCGTAATCAATGTTGCCCGTGGCGGTGTGATTGATACAGATGCGCTAATCCGTTCATTGCACAGCGGACATCTCGGTGGTGCTGCAATTGATGTCTATGACCAAGAACCACTTCCGGCAAACCACCGGCTTTTGGCGTGTGAGCAGGTGATTCTGACACCGCATTGTGCCGATATGACCCCGGAAGGTGTCGAGCTGCTAAACGAAGGCGCGGTAGACAATATTATCGCTTTCCTCGAAGGCAGACCACAAAATGTAGTTGTTTGAATTAAAGAGATGCAATTAGCTCCAGATAAACTTGAGTCTCACCAGAAGCCGATTTTCGACAACGGAGAAAATCGAGAGGAGACCCCATAGTTAAAAAGCCGATTTTCGACAACGGAGAAAATCGAGAGGAGACCCCCATAGTTAAAAATATAGGTGTTGATACGGGTGGCACTTTCACGGACATCGTGATGCGTATCAACGGTGACCTGTTTACACACAAAGTCCTATCTACACCCCAAAACCCCGCAAATGCCGTGATACAGGGCGTGGGTGAAATTCTGCGTCTGCACGGCATCGATGCTGAGCAATTAGAGATCGTCCACGGCTCGACTGTCGCAACGAACGCGCTCCTTGAACGTAGAGGGGCGCGCATTGCCCTTGTTACAACGGAGGGTTTTGAAGACATTTTAGAGATAGGCAGACAGGCACGTCCAAGTCTCTACGATTTTTTCGTAGAACGTCCAGCACCGCTTGTCCCTGCCGATAGACGTTTCGGTATATCGGAACGGACACTACACACAGGCGAAATCCAGGCAGAGATTAAACCCACCGATTTGGAGACACTCGCCTCCGAACTCGCTGCGTTGGAACTTGATGCAGTCGCAATCTGTTTCCTTTTCGCCTACGTCAACCCACAAAACGAACAGATTGTCGCGGAATACCTTGCACGGCTTCGGATACCGATTTCATGTTCGCACGAAGTCCTACCGGAATACCGCGAGTACGCACGGTTCAGCACTACTGTTGCGAATGCGTACATCCGTCCTACCTTAGAACGGCACCTCTCTACACTGACAGATTCTGACTTGCTGTACAGTTTTAACGAAACTGTAACCCGTAATGAGATGGAGGGCGACTCGAACACGAAAAGCATCAAGAAACAAGCAGCCGATACTTATCCGCAAGGAAAAATTAAAAAATCGTTCCGCCTGATGCTCTCCAACGGCGGCAGTATTTCCGTAGCGGCATTTCAAGGAAGATTGCAAGTTGAAAACTTACCGTCCCAAGATACCTCTGTTGGTATCCGTACGGTTCTCTCTGGTCCCGCAGGGGGTGTTCTCGGGGCGTATCAAATCGCGAAAGCTGCTGGCTACGATCAGATCATCACATTTGATATGGGTGGCACCTCAACGGATGTGAGCCTCTGTAATAACGGCATTTCACTCACGACGGAAAGTACAATTAGTGGACTTCCGATTAAAGTGCCGTTGATTGACATCCATACCGTCGGCGCGGGGGGCGGTTCTATCGCGACTGTGGACGCGGGGGGCGCGCTGCGCGTTGGACCGGAGAGCGCAGGGGCTGATCCGGGTCCGATATGTTATGGAAACAACGGAGCAGACATCACTGTAACCGACGCAAATCTCTTTTTAGGGCGTATCGCCGCGACCCAGTTTTTAGGGGGGACGATGGGACTTGACCTCAGTAGGACCCGCGCACACATTGAAAAATTTGCGTCGCAACTCGGTATTCCTGCCCCGCAAGCTGCTGACGGTATTCTCAAAGTCGCCAATGCAGCCATGGAACGTGCGATCAAGGTTATCTCTGTGGAACGTGGATTTGATACACGGGATTTTACACTCGTCTCTTTCGGAGGTGCTGGCGGTTTGCACGCCGCATTTATGGCAGAAAACCTCGGTATCGAAACAATCCTGATTCCACCAAACGGCGGTTTGCTCTCCGCCTACGGGATGCTCTTTGCAGATGTCGTCAAAGACTATTCACAGACAGTTCTATTGCAGTTTGAAACAGGCAGTGGAACGCTCGTTGACACATTAAACACTGGGTTTGACGAACTCTTAATCCGTGCGGAAAATGAGATGAAACCGGAAGGATTCACGCCTGATCAACTTCAGATTGACCGTTCACTTGATATGCGATACGAAGGACAGTCTTATGAACTAAATATCCCCTATTTTATCGAAACAGAGGCACAGGCACTTGTTCAGAGATTTCACGCCGCACACGATCAGCGGTTCGGTTATGCACGCACCGACGCACCGGTCGAAGTCGTAAACCTCCGGCTTACGGCAACTGGAGCAACCGATAAGCCGCCTATTCAACCGTTGCCACTCGTTGATGCAGATCCGTCTGAAGCGTTTACCGTCCAAAATCGTGTTGTATTTGACGGTGAAACACTCACAACCGATTTCTACCGCCGTGAGGCATTGCGTCCTGGCAACCAAATCGCAGGTCCCGCAGTTATAACAGAATTCAGCGCAACCACTGTAATACCACCGAATTTCGCCGCCGTTGTTGATGCATATCAGAATCTTATTTTGACGAAGAAATAGGACTGTCCAAATTCCTTTGACACAGGGCATCCTGTTTGATATACTTTGTCTTCATAGTTCCTAAATTGTAGCCCGTAACGTAGTGGAGGGCGGGGCCACGGAAAGGCACGTGAAATTTCAAATTACCCCTCACCGAACCGCAAGGAAAATTAAAAATATGAAGATTACAGATGTAAAAACGGTTTTGACAGCACCTGATGGGATTCGACTCGTCGTTGTTAAGATTGAGACAAGCGAACCCGGCTTATACGGCATCGGTTGTGCTACGTTTACACAGCGTCCGCTCGCTGTAGCAACCGCAGTTGATGAATATCTGAAACCTTTCCTCATCGGGAAAGACCCGACCAACATAGAGGACATCTTCCAGACCAGTTTTGTTAGTTCCTATTGGCGAAACGGACCTGTGCTGAACAATGCGCTCAGTGGTGTTGATATTGCCTTGTGGGACATCATGGGCAAACGTGCCAACATGCCTGTCTACCAACTGCTCGGCGGTAAATGCCGTGAGGCTGCAACGCTTTATGCGCACGCAGGCGGCGGTACTTTCGAGGAAGTAGAGGCAAGCATTCGCCGTTATATGGAGCAGGGCTATCGCTATGTCCGGGCACAGGTGGCAATACCGGGGTATTCGACGTATGGCGCGGGCGGTGGGAAACGGAGTTCGCCCGCCTTTGAACCGACACCTTATGTCAATACAATCATCAAACTCTTTGATCATCTGCGCACAAATCTTGGCGACGAGGTCGAACTTCTCCACGATGTGCATGAACGTATCCCACCGATACAAGCCATTAATCTCGCCAAAGGACTGGAACCGTATAACCTCTTTTTCCTTGAAGACCCGTTTGCCCCAGAGGACGTGGACTATTTCCAACTGATGCGCCAACAGACGAGCATTCCGATTGCAATGGGAGAATTGTTCAACAATCCGAATGAGTACGTCCATCTTATCAAAGACCGGCTCATCGACTTCATTCGGGTACACATCTCACAGATCGGTGGCATCAGTCCTGCGCGTAAACTCGCCGCGTTCTGTGAATTCTTCGGCGTACGCACGGCATGGCACGGCCCGGGCGATGTTTCTCCTGTCGGGCATGCTGCCAACGTTGCGCTGGATCTGGCGTGCTATAACTTCGGGATTCAGGAGCAGCACGTCTTCGGTGAGAATACCAAAGAGGTCTTTCCGGGTTGCCCGGAAATTCGGGACGGCTGTTTTTGGGCAAATGATCAACCCGGACTCGGCATGGACCTAAACGAGGAACTCGCGGCACGCTTCCCGTTCCCAGAACATCCGCTCAACGGCGGTTGGGCACCGGTGCGTCGAATGGATGGCACAGTTATCCGCCCTTAGGTGAATCGTAGAACTGCTCACGGTTTGAAATTTGTCAGAAACCCGCTTGCAACAGCAGCAAGCGGCGCGAGAATCCAATAGTTAAAACCATGAAATGTTTTGTTTATGTTGCTTTTGCACTCTTAGTGGATTTCGCATACGCAGAGATTCAATTTACGCGGGTGACTGACGAAGCAGGCATCCAATTTCGTCACTTTAACGGGGCGACCGGCGAAAAACATCTCGTGGAGACGATGGGTGGCGGTGCTGCTTTCTTTGATTACGATAACGATGACGACTTGGATCTCTATTTCGTCAACGGGGCACCTGTACGAGAGTCGCGTATGGACTCTCGGGACAATGTAGGCGGGGTTTTTAACCCCGATGCCGTACCGACAAATCGGCTCTATCAGAATAACGGCGATGGCACCTTTACCGATGTGATGCAACATGCTGGCATTGGGGACACCGGTTACGGCATCGGTTGTTGTGTCGCCGATTACGATAACGATGGGAACCGCGATATTTTTGTTACCAACTTCGGGCAGAATGTCCTCTATCGAAACGACGGTGATGGCACTTTTACGGACTTAACAAACGATACCGATATTTTGGGTGAACCGTGCTTCTCAGCAGGGGCTGCCTTTGCCGATTACGATAACGACGGTTGGCTCGATCTGGTTGTCGTTAACTATGTATTGATTGACTTAAATACTACTCCAGATTGTTCGCAAGCCGGGATACCCGCGTATTGTCGCCCAGAAGACTTTCCTCCAGCACCCGATGTGCTTTATCGAAACAACGGCGCCGGCACTTTCACCGATGTAACACAGGATGCCGGGCTTACCACACTCGGCAGAGGACTCGGCGCAATCTGGACGGATGTCAATAACGACGGTTCCCCTGACCTTTACATCGCCAATGACCGAGAACCTAACTTTCTCTACCGAAATAACGGCGACGGCACTTTTACAGAACTCGCTGAGTTACACGGCATTGCACGCAACGAACACGGTGACGTTGAAAGTAGTATGGGCATTGATACAGCGGACTACGACAATGATGGCGATTTCGATGTGATCCTCACCCATTACCAAGCCGAAACAAATACGCTTTATCAGAACGACGGAAACGGGGTCTTTTGGGACGTCACCGCGCAAAGCCACCTGAGTGAGCCGACACTCCTACCCTTAGCGTGGGGCACCGGCTTCGTTGATTTTGACAATGATGGGTGGCTGGACATCTTATTTGCGAATGGACACCTCCACGATAATATCGAAGAATTGGAAGAAATCGGGGTCTACAAACAGCAAAACCAGCTTTTCCGCAACGCAGGCGACCTAACGTATACCGATATTTCCAGCATATCTGGTGACGGTATGTTAATCGAGAAATCCAGCCGTGGCGCGATCTTCGGCGACTACGATAACGATGGTGATCTAGATATCCTTGTCACGAATATTGCCGATACACCGGATCTACTCCGGAACGATACGCCACGGATGCATCACTGGTTAGGGATTAAACTCGTCGGTGAAAAATCAAATCGCGACGGCATAGGCGCGAAGGTGATGCTTCAGAGTGGCGATGTACACCTGCTTCGGGAAATAAAAAGTGGGGCGAGTTATCTCTCACAAAACCCGCATCGACTTTTGATTGGGTTAGGTACAGCAGATCAGGTTGACAGGATAGTTGTCCATTGGCAGAATGGCATTCAGGATGCTATGGTAAATGTTCAATGCAATCAGTGGTTGACAATTCGAGAAGGTGAGGGTATCATATCAGATTAAGTTGATTTATTGGACGAGGGGCTATGCCTCGATTTCCCTACAAACCTTAATGGAGGACATCTGATGAATAGCAAATTGTTTCTCACGTTCCTTAGTTTTGCAGTGATGCTTGTGCTTGTTGTGAGTCCGCACGCATTGGCGAAAATTGACCCCGATACCGTTGTCGGCATGTGGTTGTTTGAAGAGGGCGCGGGCAATGTCGCTAAGGATACTTCCAAGTCCGGAAACGATGGGACCATTGCGGGGCCCAAAAAATGGCGTGACGGCAAGTTCGGACAAGCACTCGAATTCAATGGCAATGATGTCTATGTAGAAGTGAAATCCAATAAGAGCATTACGCTTGAAGAGTTAACAATAGTCGCGTGGGCAAATCTGGAACCCTCGCAAGGTACGCGTTGGCAGTCCATTATGATGCGCGGTCAGAATCCACGCAATTATCTGTTGGCTGTGGATAAAGACAGCCAAACGCTCCAATTCAGCCTTACCAAGGGTGCACCGGGGGCATGGGAAGGTCCGATCGGCGGTCCCGTCGTTACAGGTGCCGGATGGCATCACCTTGCGGGCGTTGTCGGCGAAAAAGCCGGTTTGGTCATCTATACCGATGGTGAGGAAGTTGGGCAGCAAGCTTACCCAAAACCAAGTCTCGATGCCGATCCAGGTCGGATGCGGATTGGGGACGGGTCGAACGGTGGGCACCAGTGCGAAGGTTTGCTGGACGAGGTTGCACTCTTCGATGTTCCACTTGAGCAGGACGACATCAAAGCCATCATGGAAGATGGGCTTGAAAGGGCAACAGGTCTGTTGGCAGTGGAACCCGAAAGCAAGTTGACAACAATATGGGGAAAACTGAAGAGCGGCTTGTAACTTGCTATTTTCGCTCTTGACGGATTTCTGCTAAGCCCTCTTGATAAAGCGGATGGTCAGGCGCGAGTTCAATCGCCTTTAAAATCGCTGTTTCTGCGTCATTGTACCGCCCGACCTTATAGCATAACCACGATAAGGTGTTGTAATACGGCGCGGAATCGGGGGATAGTTCTGTCGCGTGGCGTGCCAATTCAACTGCTTTTTCCAAATTTTGATTATGTTGTCCATACAAATAAGCGAGTCCGTGGTACGCGGCTGCCCCTTTCGGTGCGAGCGTAATAGCCTGTTTATAGTGCGTCTCTGCTTCATCAAACCTATTCTTCGCTGCATAAAGCGTGCCGAGCATCGTCAAAGTTTCTGGCAAATTAGCGTCAATTTCAAGCGCGCGATGGAACTGCTTTAAGGCCTTCTCACCCTCTCGGTTCTGCATATAAGCCATACCGAGATTCTGGTACATTTCTGCTGTCTCTAAGCCGAGTTCAATCGTACGTTCGTAGTGTGTGATCGCTTGCTTTGCGTCTCCTTGCTCCAATGCAATTCTGGCGAGTCCAATGAACACTTGTGCGGTTTGGTTATCCGATGTGCTATATTTACCAATACGCTTGAACGCGTCGGTAGCCTTTTCGTATCTTTCGTGTTTGAGATAGGTATTCGCGAGTTTGAACAGTGCCTCGGCTTTTTCATCCATATCCGCTACGAAAACTGCTTCAAGGTATTTCTGGATCTCTGTGTCCGCTGCCTTTAAAGCACGGAACCGCTGCATCGCTTTTTCAGCTTCGGGTATATCGCTAGTTTGCTGGTAGCATCGGGCGAGTTGATAGTAGACGTTCGGCATCATCGGTACTAACGCAATAGTTTTCTGATACGCGGCAATTGCCGTGTTCCACTCCTGTTTTCTACTATAAAGCACCCCGAGATGATAGTGTGCCTCGGCAAGGTTGGGTGCTTCCGCGATGGCTTGCTGTTGTGCGGTGATTGCTTTCTCAATCTCTCCACGTCCTGCATAGATTCTACCGAGGTTGTGATATGCCTCAGCAACACCTGCCATGTCTTGCTGAATCACTTCCGTATAGAGTCGGATTGCGTCATCAAACCTACCTTGTCGGGAAGCGATATAACCCAACCCCAACAATGCTTGTGACATTGCAATCTCGGTTTCCACGTGCTGCTTTTGGCTTACGTCCGAGCGAAGCACGTCTTGATAAGCGCGAGTAGCGTCCGCGTAGCGACCCAGTTGGGAATAAGCGTACCCTAAACGAGCAAGCGTCTTTCCACTTTTCTCTGCACTCGTAAAGTGTACGATGGCTTCTTCGTAATTTTCGAGTTGGAGTGCTGCTTCCCCGAGTTCATAAGCGTTTTGGGCGGTAGCAAGATTTTTATCGAAACTGCAGAGCCAGACAGCACAGCTTGCAAACGCGTATGGAAGGACGCATACGCATAGCCAAACAAAATATTTCTTGTCCAATTACATCACCGTTTCCGGCAGTTTTCAATCGAGTGCGACCGCGGCGCACTCGGATGGGGTTAAAGTTAAATACCGTGGATATCCTACAAACCGGATGCGTCTTTTTCTAAGATTGCCATGCAAGTCTTTCGCCAGAGTGAATGATTTGGTTGAATGGCATGCCACTTTCCATCTGACAAATTGACGACAACACAGACAGTTTTTCTCGCATGAAGTGAGTGATGAAAGGCTCCAGAAGCTGCCCAGTTTGTATAAGTGAGGGGTTCACCGTTGTCCCACTGCCATTCGCTGGTTTTACCTCTTCCGTTGAGGCCGACCCAAAAAAGATGATTGCCAAAAATCTCTGTCAGCCATCTTTGTTCTGTTTCGTTGTTAATTGCAACAAGATTTGCGTTTTCTGAAGCAGCTTGATTAAGGGCATCCAGTGCACTCTTACATCCGATCCTTTTATAAGCGTGCCCATTTTCGGGGTTAATCACCCAGACTGTTGTCGCATTGGAGGGCGGTTCTATAACAGGGAGTTGTGCCGGAACCGGAAATGATTTGCTACTGAATTTCAAAATCGGACCTTCATAATGTTTTTGCCCCGTTGTTAACTGGAACTGGACCGGCATCACACGTTTGTCCTTGTAGTGGACGGATACGGTGTAGCCCCCTGGCCCGTCTCCATATTTGACAAAGTAACCCGTAGCATCTGTCCGAAGTTGCCACTGTGTCGGCCCGGGGAGGATTGCACCATTTGGTAATTCCTTTACGACTTTGACTTGAACGTGTTCGTTGGCAAGCGGGGTTTCATCCGCGAAAACGATCCTGCCGTGGAGACGAGTCCGGTAACGCGCTTTTACTTTAATATTTTTCACATGAGATCCCGGCTTGATAGCAAACGTAACTTTGTCTAATCCCATTAATGTTTGTCGCTGGTGAAAGGTCATCATCCCAACTTTGACAGAAAGAATCTCAAGCGGCGACTCAAAATTGGGAGTCGATTCAAAGCGAGGGGTTAGTGTTGGAGCGTTTAGTTGTTTTTCGGTGAGCGGTTCCACGGGCAGCACAAGGAGCTGTACAGGCCCCGAGCGAATTTTGGTGAGGGCGAAGTACCCTTCTGAATCTGTTCGTGCCTTTTGAAGAGACAGTCCATAGACTTCATCGTCTGTTTCCAACTGTGCCACAGCAGGAGTTAACATCGGCACTACGACATTATTTTTAATGACAACAGATTGAACTCCTATGGTTATTCCAGGAATCGGTTTCCCTTGTTCATTAACAACACTCCCAGATAAAGTTGTTGCGTTTTCCTGAGCGATGCTGTTGGAAACGAATAACAGCAAAATAACGACAACGTTTTGTAGAACACATCCTAAGACCTGTTTAGCAGAACTATTTTTCTGTTTTTGGTGTTTCATCGCTCAAATTCTCTTTTTCGATGATGGCATATTGGACAACTTTCCAGAAAGGGCTCTCAGCACCGATGTCCATCCACTTCTTTGAAGATGAGTCCATAACAGCATAATCTCCCTCGCCCATAGTGCCTTGTTCATCTGGTTCATGAGATACCCAGTTTATATACGTGAGGGCCTCGCCGTTATCCCACTGCCATTGTCCTTCTTTTTCTGCATCACTGAGGCCGATCCAAAAAAATCTTCTTTCAACAAAAAGACCTTCCAGCCATTTCTGTTCTGCAGCGTCGTTAATCGCGACAAGGTGTGCTTTTTCAGCAGCGGCTTGGGAGATCGCATCATCTCGACTTTCGCAATAAATTCTTTTGTAAGCGTGCCCATTTACAGGATTCACGCCCCACACGCTCATGGATTTGGCAGGCAATTTACCGCGTTCCCCAGGCAGTTTAAAGTCAATAGGCTGAGGACTCAGGGTTAAAACGAGGTCCTCATAACGTTCGCCGGGTTTGAGGAGAAACGGCTCCGAGAGTGCCTTCATTCCGAGATATCTCACGAATACCGTGTAAATAGCTGGGAATCTCACATATTCTGTAAAGTACCCTTCGCTATCTGTCTGGGGTGAGCCACCTGAAGTTCCACTTCTGCCTGTATCCAACATTTGCCGGATGACCTGCATATCTACATGTTCATTACGAAGCGGTTCCCCTTTTTCAAACACCACGCGTCCGCGAATCCGCATCCGAGGCCGCGTGGTAACTACGATGTTTTCAACATGTACTCCCGGATCAAGCTCGAACGCAAACGACGCAAAAGGAAACACACTATTGGGATAGAAGGTGAGCCCTCCGATTTCAAGCGTGAGTATCTCGGTGTCTGGATTAAATGTGGGCAGCAGTTCCAGTCTGATTGCACCTGGAGGAATACGAGCGATGGAGAAATGCCCCGCTGAATTTGTTTGCGAATGCAGTCTTGTGCCGTTCCCACTTTGAATACCGATTTTGAGATCGGAAACTGGGCTGCCATCTGTATTAACAACGCGTCCCGAAAGCGTTGACGTGGCCTCCTGCGCGAAACTACACAGAGGAATGGCGAGAACAATTGCCACAATTCCAATGATGACGACAAGAAAGGATCTTCGCAGATGTAAGCGGGGCATAACCCAATCTCCTACCGGAGGTATTGTTAAACCTATTGTCAACGCCGATTTCCGTGGCATCCACCTTAGTTTGTATCACTGCGAGGGACTTGCTTATACTTACCAGTTATAATATGGTGCCCCCCTACATAGGCATTCGCGGTGCCTGAACTGCTAACAGGCCCGTAATCAATCCTACCTGTGATAACAATATTGTTCTTAAAGGAACCCGCAACAACTCGTCCGGGTGGATCAATCTCAGCGAATGCGTTGTAAGTCCCGTTTATAAGACCTGGAGTCCCTATTGAGGCAGTGGCAGTGTTGAAGATGACGAGCCGCTGACAAATCGCAAGGGCCCCATAAGCATAGACGCTAACTGTCACTGCAAATGTCAACAACAAGGCGAGTACAATCGCTAATACGCGTTTTTCAACTTTCATGTTTTCCTCCTCGTTAAAAAATGTTCACTTCCTTTTATATCGTTGATGGTAAAATCTACTTACTTTTACGACTTGTGCTAAATAACTATTTGTAAACTATTGCTTCACATAAGTATAATGGTTTGTGTGAGTTGTTTTTGTGCTATCCTTATGCTATCCTATAAGTCCTCAAACCAAAGGAGGCATAAGGATGGATTTACAGTATACTTTACAACGTTTTGTTTTACAACTAAAAAATCAACCTCGCACGCTCAAGAGAGTCGCCCGGGTGTTTCAAAAGATCATGAGAACGCTTTATGATACCCACTTTCCGAATGCTGAGGCACGCCGTCCGGGACGTAATCCCGATTGCCCCGATGCTGATATTCTCACAGTGGGGTGGTTGCTTGAATACATCGGTGAAGACAGCGAGAACTCGGGGTATAGACGCATCAAAGCGGAACTGAAGACCGTTTTTCCGTCTTTACCCGAACGGTCGCGTTTCAATCGTCGGCGAAGAAACCTTTCAACAGCGAGTGAAGTGATCCGTCGGGCATTGACCCACTACCTGCCGAAGACAAATGTCTTTATCGTGGATTCTTTTCCGATGCCTGTCTGTGATTTCAAACGTGCGAAATCCTCAAAGTCTGATTTTATAGTAGATTATGAAAATAAGTTTACATTTTATGAGATTTATGTTATTGTTTA
>VXZK01000117.1 GCA_009845545.1 Candidatus Poribacteria bacterium | reverse complement strand
CAACCAACTTGCGCAATGCGATAGAACTGTGTTATAATTAGTGTATATAGGAGGCTTTCTCATCATCAAGTACCCGCCGACTAAAGTCGGGACTTGTTAGTTTCCCCGTTCTTCTCGGCTGTTCATGTTTCTCGGGCTACGGTTCGTAACTTTACCTGCATACCCCCGAGAGGCTCAAGCAGCCCACGATGCAGAACCTCAGACACTCTTCTCACTGCGAAGCATTCGGAAGTAGAACGAACGTTCCAACGCCTTCGAGTTACTTGGAAATGTGTGGTATGCGAGAATATCACCATTTCCATAGGAAGATTATAGCATTTTTAACAAAAATTGTCAAAGAAAAATAAAAGGAGCGGTGTTTGCTCCCCGCCATAAATGACGGGGTTTCCACACCGAAGATTTTGATGACAGCGAATCTCGCAATCGCACAATTAGTGCTCGGCGCACTCCTCGTGGGTGTTACCTTTATATGGGGTATCTTCCGGTACCGCCGCGGCGACTACTACCGGCGGGATCGATACAGTAAATTGCAAGCATATCTCCTCTGGGCTTTGAGCGGCATCATTGGGATCAGCACTTTTTATCCCTTGGCGTGGCTTTATATAGAGCATCTCTTGCACGAAAACCTCGGTACCACCAATGTGTTCTGGGGACTCCATAAAATCCGTTGGGGGTTCTTCGCGCTCTGCTTCATCGTCGCGGCAGGGTTTATGAACATCAACGCCGCGATTGCGAATATGCTGTGTCCAGAATCACGTGAGTTCCGACGCTGGACGCATACCCGGACGTTCTCTTTCCATCGAACAGTCGTAGGCATCACCATTGTGCTGGGGCTGCTGATGGCGACACCGATGCTCCTGCTCGATGATATCGCGCTCCGGTATCTGCGTCAACCCGACAGTGCTGTTGCAGCCGTCACTGGCGAGCCGGATGTCGCAGCACCGGACAGCGAAGCGGCGGCAGAAGTGGTGCCTGCAGAAGAGGGACTCCATTTCGGAAAAGATCGGAATTTCTATCTGTTCAACTACCCAATGCACAAATGGATGAGCCTCTGGGTGCAGATATTGTTGTGGGTGACATGCGTCGTTGTCGGGTTGCTGTATAATTTCTACTACCGTCGGGATGCACACACGATGTCGCGTGTGAAACGGCATATTATTTTCCACGGGACGGCTTTGTGGCTCTTGCTACTGCTTGTGAGCGGATGGGGGAGTTATGTCAATCTTTGGGGCAAGGTTTACAAGAAACCGTTGACGCAGCAGATTTCATCGCTTCACGGGCTGTTTTATGTAGATTTCCAGCTCGCCAGTGCAACACAGGTCTATTGCGGGGTACTGATTGGCATCGCCGTTGTTATCGTGTTTAATATCTTCTGGCGGCGGCGGTTGTTGTGGTATGTAACTGCAGGGATATGGGGATTGAGTTACGTGTTGCTGCTACACGTCTACCCGCTCGGGGTTTACCTCTCGGATGCGCGAATCGATGTCCCACTTAAGGAGGAAGCGTATGTAAGACGACACATTAAAGAAACACAGAAAGCGTTTGAATTGGACACCATTAAGATAGTGACTCACGAAATGGGGGAAACGCCGGCCACCCTTGAAACAATAACCGAGAACCCGGAAATCAAAGATAATATTCAGATTTGGGATCGACGTGTGCTCTATGAGGCCCTCCGAGAAGGACAGATTTTAACGCATTACAACTTCCACCCGTTTACGGATGTGGATAGGTACATGGTAAATGGAAAATATCGGCAGGTTCTAATAGCGGCGCGTGAGGTAGATCCGGAAGATATCACTGGATGGGATGAACTGAAACTCAGGTATACCCACGGTTACGGTATCTGTATGTCGCCGGTAAATCTGTTTATTGACGATGGCTATCCTGATTTCTGGGTCAGCGGTGTCCCGATAGAGAGCAAAGTGGAGATCAAGGTTGAACGTCCGGAGATCTATTATGGTGAGATGACGCACGACTATGTGATCGTCAAGGCGGAGCGAAAACCAGTGGCGGGTACGTCAGAAAGTGAGAGGGCGGGTGGACCGTTAGACGCTGCAGATCCGGGAAGCAACGCCAACGGTGTGGATATAGCAGCAGCCAAGGTCGCCGAGGCGTTAGAGCATAAATATACTGGTACAGGTGGTATTCCGTTAGGTGGCTGGTTTCGCCGTTTCTGCTTCGCGCTGCGCTTTGATTTTTTTCGTATTCTTTCTTCACAGCGGTTAACCCCAGAGAGTCGAATTATGTTTCGGAGGAAGATCGGGACGCGTCAGGGTGAACGGCTTGTGAGGGACCGTGTCTCTTATATCGTACCTTTCCTTAACTACGATCCCGATCCCTATATCGTTGTTAATAACGGAGAGTTGTACTGGATTATCGACTTTTATGTGACGAGCCGGTATTACCCGAATTCACAGATGTACGCTGACGACACAGCGCAATTGGAAACAAATGGCGAACTATATGACGAGCCGAATTTTGATACGTTCAACTACATCCGCAATTCTGGCGTGGCGGTCGTCAACGCGTATACGGGGGCGGTGGATTTTTACGCCGTCAAGGAAGATGAAGAGGTGCTGCAGACCTATCAGAGGGCGTTTCCGGATCTCTTTAAGTCGGTATCAGAGATGCCGGAAGGGTTGGCGGCGCACCTGCGGTACCCGGATTATCTGACGCGCATTCAAGCAAAACTGTATGGCGATTATCATCAAACGGCGACCCAATTGATCAACAAGGCAAACCGCTGGTCGATCCCGAAAGAGGCTTACTACTCTTCAAAACCGGATCAGGAGATGATGCCGTATTACATCATGTTGAAGTTACCCGGTGAAGAGAAGGCCGAATTTGTGAATATGATACCGTTTACACCACCGAAACGAGAGAAGCAGTTGAAAGCGTGGATGGTCGCCCGCTGCGATCCACCCCACTACGGCGAGCGCATCGTTTATGTGATACCTGAAAATATTGGAGTCGCCGGACCGACGCAGGTCGGTACTCCCGGGCCCACCCAGATAGAGGAAGACATTGAGAAAGAGATCGGAGGGCTCCAGCGCGATTGGAAGGAAAATAGTGATGTGATACGCGGAAATCTACTGCTTATTCCTATTGACGGAGCACTCTTCTATATCGAGGCGATCTATCTGCAGACGAAAAGGACAGAGGATTCGGAAGCCACTGACGATGATAAACCGCGACGTCCGAAACTGCAAATGGTCGTCGTGAAAGCCGGTGCGAATGAACTGAAGGCAGTAAACAAGGCGAAAACTTTTGACCAAGTGTTGGATGTACTACTGTTGGGACTCCCAACCAATGGTGAGGCTGCCGCGAATGGTGAGAAACCTCTGACACTGGCGGAGTTGTTCAAGCAGTATGAGCATATAGATGCAGAGAGCAACGCAGAGAAAAAGAAAATTTCTAATCAGATCCTGAAATTGTTAGAAGCACAAGGTGATCGGTAAGTCGCCTGAATCGCCGATTGTCGCGGATGACGCAGATCTTATCGTAGAATCCGAAAATATATTCACACTATAATGAACACCCTATCAAAAACAATCATCGCTGGCGCGGTGTTTTTGATAGGGTGTTCTGTCCTAACCTCGCCAATGTAGTCCGGTTCGTAGTAGCGCGTTCATTGCGCCTTGCGTAAGTCATAAACCAATTTACGGCAGAATCGCATCCTCGCGGAGGCCTTCATAATGTGGCGAACACGCTGCTAAAACATCTTCTAATCCTTCGGGAAACGGCTCCGATTTTGGACGGTAGGGCGCGAACCCCGTACTCCGATGCACGTTGCCGTACCAATACGGTGCCCAGACACCATCCGCAGGATTACCGCCTGCCTCCCATGACAACATCGACGTTTCAAAGCGTAAACCGAGCCGTTCGCAGAGCTGGCACAAGACACTCCGCGGCCCCTCTAAAAGCAAACGCGCATCAAGGATCGGCGGCAATTGTCCGGCAGCGCGCAACGAGATGAGTAGATCCTGCTGCGTTTTAAGTCCGGTGTCAGCAAGCGTCGGGGTACCAATGACCTTCGCAAGCGAGGGGAGCATCTCTTTCGGGTCACGGATGAGGAAGATGTTGACGGTCTTTTCGAGGAAGCCGAGGTCTATCTCGATGAGATGGTGCGCCATCTGTTTCATGAATAGCACAGGTTTGTCGCAGGGACCGAGGATGACATCACGGACGACTTCCGTTGCGTCTGTTGCCATCGATGTGAGGACTTCAGCGGTCGCCGGATGTGTGCTATCGGCAGCATCTGCGCCGTATTTCGTGTGGAGGTAATGTGCGTAGAGCGGTTCGTCAATGACCTGCGTATCGCTGCGTTGTGCGAAAGCATACATGAGTGCGGTGGAGACGTTCCGGGGTCCCGACCAGAGGCAGATCCGTTTTGTTTGCACGTTTCTTTGGAGTTCCTCTCTTATATTAATATATTAAGGTATATAGTGGCTGTCAGCCGTCGGCTTTCAGCAAAGAAAGCAGATAGGGTATGCTAATGGCTGATGGCTAAATCATCTTCTTCTGCGGCGTTTACGGGATGGCGATGCCTGTTTGGTGGGTTCCGCTGTAACGGCTTCCGCCACTGCCTCAACAGGCGGACGGGAACGCGCCCAGAAAATCAAAACGATGCCGACAATGAATGCGACAATACTGAAAAGCTGCGCCCCTGTCATCCATCCCAATACGCGTGGCGTGATTCGCCAGAACTCCGCAAAAAATCGCTCCACACCTAACAAGATCAGACTCGCACCGAACAGGACACCGGGGACAACCTCCCACTTGCGGCGCTGCGACCAGAGAATCCCGAAAAATGTGAAGGATATGAGCGTCTCATAGATAGGTGTCGGATGGACGGGGATTTCTGTCGGGACAGTGCCGTTCGGGAATGCCATCGCCCAGGGGAGATCGGACGGGGGACCATAGTCGCCATCGCCAGCCAAGAAACAACCGATACGTCCGATCCCGTAACCGAGCAGGAGCGTCGGACCGATAATATCGATCGTAGGGAGTGTCGGGTTCGGTGAATAGAGGACGACGATGAGGACACCGAGGCAGCCGCCGATGAAGCCGCCGTACCAGACCAACCCGGCAGTAGAGAAAAGTTCCTCGAATGTGATCTGGCCATCTAAGAGTGCCGAATAGATCTTCGCGCCGATAACCCCGCCGATAGCCGCTACGAGGACGATAATTGCTGCGACATCTGGTACAAAACCGCGCCGTTTCAGTTCGTGTTGGATCACGAAGGTAGAAGTAATAAAGGCAGTCGCTAACATCAGGCCGTAACTATGGATGCCGATGGGGCCAAAATTGCCGATGTGACCAAAATCAATGATCGTTGGATACATGGTTATTATTCTCCGAGGTAAGCCTGCCGCACGCGCTCATCGGCTAACAAGTCGGCAGAGGTGCCTTCGATTGTAATTTCGCCGGTCTCCATGACGTAACCCCTGTCTGTCACTTGTAACGCGATCTGCGCGTTCTGTTCGACAAGGAGGATCGTCGTGCCGTCGGCGTTGATCTGCTGGATGATCTCAAAAATCTGCTTAACGATGAGCGGTGCAAGCCCTAAGGAGGGTTCATCGAGCAAAAGCAGTCTTGGCTGCGACATGAGCGCACGCCCGATTGCCAACATCTGCTGTTCACCGCCGCTGAGACTACCACCACGCTGCTTCTGTCGTTCTTGGAGAACAGGAAAGAATTGGAAGATTTTGTCGATATCTTCCCTGATGCCCTGCTTATCGTTTCGCGCGTAAGCACCAAGTTCAATGTTTTCAAGGACGGTCATATCCGAGAAGATGAGTCGCCCCTCCGGCACTTGCGAGATACCGAGCGTGACACGCTCTTCCGCGGAGGTGTGTGTGATGTCGCGGTCCTCAAAATGGACGCTGCCTTCAACGGGGGTATGGATACCGGAAGTCGTCATAAGGGTCGTCGATTTTCCGGCACCGTTTGCACCAATGAGGCAGACCATCTCGCCGCTGTTGACTGTGATGGAGATGCCACGTACGGCTCGGATGTTGCCGTAGTAGGTGTGAATGTCTCTGAGTTCAAGCACTGCTAACTACTCCTCCGCTGTTCCTAAATACGCCTCAATGACGCGTTCATCGTTTTGCACATCTGCCGGTTCACCCTCACTGATTTTTTCGCCGTGGTCGAGGACTGTGACCCAATCGGAGATTTGCATCACCAGTTTAACATCGTGTTCAATGAGGAGTACAGTAACACCTTGTTCGCGTATCGCATAGATGAGATCAATGAGTTCTTGTGTCTCCTGTGGATTCATACCGGCAGCGGGTTCATCAAGGAGTAGGAGTCTGGGTTCGGTCGCCAATGCTCTGGCGATTTCGACGCGTCGCTGGTCGCCGTAGGACAGATTGCCAGCCGTCTGGTCGCTGATGTCGTCTAACCCGACGAATTCCAGCATCTCGTGTGCGCGTGCGGCGATGGTTGCTTCTTCATTTCTCTGCACTTGGGTATGGAAGACTGCACCGATAAATGTGCTTTTTGTGCGCGGGTGCCGACCGATCTTGACGTTATCAAGGACGGTCAACTCGGCGAAGAGTCGTATATTCTGGAAAGTCCTACTGATACCAAGTCCCGTGACTTCGTCGGGCCGGAAGCCAGTGATCGGTTCGCCTAAGAATTCGACATTTCCGAGTGTCGGTTTATCCAATCCAGTGACGCAGTTAAAAAGCGTTGTTTTTCCGGCACCATTGGGTCCAATTAGGCTAAAAATTTGTCCAGGGTGCACTGCCATCGTCACTCCCGACAATGCGATGACCCCGCCATAGTGCCGACTGAGTTCGTTTGTTGAGAGCAGGCGTATAGGGGTGTTTTCCATTTCTGTCTCCTCATCAGAGTGTCTGCCTTTATAGTATACCTTAATTGCAAGGCACAAGTCAACTGGTTTTTTATCCGTCAATCATCAACCGTCGGCTATCAGCAAAGAAAGCGGACAATACACTGACTGCTGACAACTGATGGCTGACAACTAATACCATTTCTGTTAATAAAT
>VXZK01000039.1 GCA_009845545.1 Candidatus Poribacteria bacterium | reverse complement strand
CCTTAATAATGTGGATTAATGATAACACTTTTAGCACTAAATGTCAAATCAAAATTGACTTTTCACAGAAGCAGTGATTATTGTACTGCCATCGGAAATTAGGGCCCCGAGTTTCCGATGGTAGTACACAGTTTGTCTTCCTACAACTGGAGATGTTCTTTTTCTTAACTATTCTCACTTGATGTTTTACTATTTCCTTACGTTTGCGTTCTTGGATTACATTTAGGGATAGGGAGTCCGCTTATTATGTTGTGTTTCGTTTTCCAGAAAATGTTGCGAAACTTCATGTTCCTTTTGGAGGTTATCGCTTTGATTATGTTTACGGCTTGCCATGAAGAGACCGCCGAGTCGGAGATTGTTTTAATAGGGGATGGGGACTATATGTATATCGCGCGAGTCACAGCACCGTACACAGAAAATGATTCACGGATACAGGTTTATGTTTTCAACGATCCCGTTCGAGAAAAGGTTGGGTCCTGGATCCCAAAAAGTCAGATGTTAGCGACCCGTGAGAAACCGTCGGGCGGGTGGGGAACACGACAGGTGACACTTCAGTATTTTCGGAACGACACATGGGTGTATGCAGAAGATGTAACCGAATTTGAAGACCACTACCTTGTTCCGATTAACGATGAAAAGAGAAAAGTCAGTCTGAAAGAGGTGCGTTTCCCGATTCCGGTGAGGCGTTATTAAGCATTTTTTTCAAAAACCAACATCAAAAGGAAAGTACGTATTGTGAATGCTGTCAAATGTGTAAGCTTTTTAGGATTCTTGATCTTTCTATGGAGTGCTACGGTCTATATCCCAGCTGCCGATGGACAGACCGTTCATGCGTTGTTGGTCGTCATGGATGACGATCCGAGTATTGGCACGAATGTGAGAGTTGATAAGAAACGGATTCAGCATATGTTGGATTCAGTTGAAAATGAACTGTCCTGGGACGTTGAAAGAACGGATTTGCTAAGTTCCGAAGACAACGCAACGCGCGCGAAAATTTTGGAGTGGGTCAAGAATATTCGCGCGAATCCTAACGATGTGGTGTTCATCTACTATGCCGGGCACGGTGGTATGAATCGCAGTAAAGAAACGTTTCTGGCGACCGAGGGGCAATATCTCTACCGAAAAGAACTCGTCAACGCGCTGGAAAACGTTAAATTACCGCGGTTAACATGCCTTATTACAGACTGCTGTAGCAGTCTCGCTCAGTCTGCGTTGGACGCGACGCTGCAAAGCAGTCGGAGCGGTGCCAGAACCGCGGGTGCGGTCTTGAAGAACCTATTTCTTGAGCATAAGGGGTTCTTACATTTAACGAGTGCGACCGAAGGCCAATACGCGTGGAGCAATGTTGTGAATGGCGGATGGTTCACCATGAGTCTGATAAATGCGATGGAAACCGATCCTGATGGAAATCGGGACAGATTTCTTTCTTGGGAGGAAGTTTTTGTAAAGGCGCGTGAAAATACGGAGAAACTCTTTGCACAAACGACTTTCACTGCAGAACAACAGGCCAAGATGAGACAACTGGGGATTACCAGCCAAACGCCGAAAGCGTATACGCTTCCCACCGGTACCGCTTTAACAGCAGGGGCGTTCTTTACGATAGACGGATTAAGAGAAGTGAATCTTATCTTTGCTGTCGTTGTACTTGGGACCTTAGCCATTTCAGGTCGGATTTCACGGAAGTTGAAGAAACAGTCCGCTGGCAGAAAGCGGATCGCTGCACAGAGAAGCAAAGCCTGGGCGATCCTTTTCATTGAAGTGGTCATCTGGATTGGGTTTAACGTTTTCTATGAGTTTTCCAGGGCGAATTGGTTATGGATTGGCATCGGTGGCGTTGTGGTGATCGGTATCATCCTATCTCGGAAGCGCAAACGGTATGCCTGATGGATTCGCCTGTTTTGTTTTCAACCCGTTTTGGGTGGCACGGCTATAAACCACCACTGCTGTTCTATCACGATAGGAGGAATTGATTGAATTTCACACAAATTTGCTTTTCATTTAAGGGACGAATCGGGAGAGGCACGTGGTGGCTGCTACAGCTGCTCATCGTGGTTATCATTGTGATTCTTGAAGCGGTTGACCCCGAACTCTTTGATCCGGATTCTCTGAAGCTTTCACCCTATCTCATCCCCTTAGTGGTATTGGCGTGGATACATTTGGCAGTCGCTGCGAAACGCTGGCATGATCGGAACAAATCGGCAGTATGGATCCTGTTTTCCTTCATCCCGATTATCGGTCAGATTTGGACAGTGGTGGAGTTAGGTTTCCTGAGAGGCACAAAAGGACACAATCGTTTTGGGCCTGATCCAGTGAAGCGTTGATGACAGTGTCTATATATGAGTCGTCTGGGTTCTCCTTGTCAATCTTATGGAAGTACCCTTGAAATTTTACAGGAAAGGTTTGTATTATGGGAGCAACGCATTACACTTTACCCTTACCGCCTCGACCGAGTCAGGTGTCCGTCAGGTCAAACAGAATTGACCCCAGAAGGATTCGCGTCGTCGTTCCGGTCTATAAGGACTGGGAGGGTCTAAAAATTACACTGGAGAGCTTAGGGAGACTGAATCCGCGGCCGGGGGCGATCACGGTTGCAAATGATAACGCCGATACGCGCGTACCGAGTTGGTTAAAAGCGTATCCCATACAGGTCATCAATTATCGGAACAATAGAGGTCCCGCGTATGCCCGGAATCGGGGAGCTGAAAATCCGGGGACGGACTATGACTGGATTTATTTTACGGACTGCGGATGTGAGCATGTTAGCAACCTCATCACACATTTCAGAAACGCGCAAGAAACGAGCGGTGACGCAGTGGTCGCAGTGTGCGGGACGGTGAACGGGAAAGGAACGGGAAGAATCAATCGGTACATGACAGAGATGGGGATTCTTAATCCGCCGTTTGAAGCGGCGTTAGGCCCGCGCGGTGAAAAAATTCCGCAGGCGATTATCACTGCGAACGCTTTGGTATACGCGCCTGATTTCCATCAATTAGGCGGGTTCTCAACAGCATTTGGAGAAGCAGGCGGTGAGGATTTAGATTTAGGGATTCGGCTCAGGGAACTCGGTCGATTGGTGTATGCCCCGCGTGCTACCGTTTCCCATGAATTTGCGGAGGATATACAAGACTTGCAGCGCAGATTCGAGCGATACGGGAGAGCGAATCGGCTCGTTGAGCAGGTTCATCAGCTGCCATCGTTGAGACCTGAGCCGTTCAAAACCAAACCAGAATTTAGCGATTTGGCGGAACTGCAAATTGAATCGCTCTGTAAAGGGTATGACGAGGCACAACTGGCGAATAGGGTAAAGATTCCAGCCAGATTCCTCAAAAGAGTCGCACTTGAGATATTGAAGATATAAGGCAAAATATTGTGGTAGTTTCCACCATACTGTACGGCCATCGGAAATTTAGACCACTCTCTAAACTGAGATTGTGCTATACCAACAATCTCATTGAAAGGAGTCTCCGATGGCGAAACGAAAACGGAGAACCTTCACCGCATCGGTCATTTTATCACACACGTGTATCATCAGAAACGCCCGCATTCAGCGTTAGCGTATCTGAACCTATCGAATTTCAACGAAAAACTTGTCTTAACGTTGCGAAATTGTGGTCTAAATAAATGTATGCACTACATTTACCAGCACATTGAACTAAGGAGGAATGAAAACAGTGATTGATTGGTCAAAACTCAAGCCGTATCAAAATGACAAATACCGTAGTTTTGAAGAATTGTGCTATCAGATTGCCAAAGGTCTTCATGGAGAAAAGGGACGCTTTACTTCAGTAGACGATAGTGGGGGCGGTGATGGCGTTGAATTCTATCTGACTTTGGAAAATGGAGATCGGTGGGGGTGGCAAGCCAAGTTTTACCATCCCCAAAAGCGCTTGAGTGAAAGCAGTCGAAAACGATCTATCACCAATTCTCTGAAAAAAGCCTGTAAAATACATCCGCGTTTGAAAAAATGGATTTTGTGTACGCCAACTAATTTTACGCCAACCGAGCAGGATTGGTTTGAAAACACACTGCCTGAATCTATTCCGGAAAATATGAACGTTGAGCTTGAACACTGCGGAGATAGCGATTTCCATAATTGGTTGAGTGAACCACGTTTTAGGGGAAAGCTATACTATTTCTTTGGCGAACTTGAACTTGATCTTGACTGGTTTAAAAGACAATTTGACAAGCAGGTGGCTGGTGTAGGTGATAAATTTGATTCCTCCTTGCATACCGAAACTGACGTAGATGCTGAAATTCACGCGCTTTTAGGCGACAAAGCATTCGTACACCAAATCACTGAATGGATTGAAGAACTTGAGGAAAAGCTTCCAGATTTAAAGGAATCAATTGATGATCTCAAGCGTCCGATTCCATATATTGAGTGGGACGAAGAGGAACAGTCAAAGGTCATTGAGGCAGCTGAATCGCTCCAAGATGCCTTAGTGAACATGAAAGTCCAATTGAAACAAGCAAGAGATCTTTTAAGTGAAAAAACCCTCTCTGAAGCGCAGTCAGTAGATTGGAAATCAGCACTTGATCAACTTCACAAAACTTTTGATGCCTATAGAAAGATTGGATGGGAATCTGGCACATCAAAGATGAAATGCACTGTTGAAAAGGAATATGAAGATCAAGCTTTACGTCATGCAAAAGGGGTTGTTCATCATCCAGATTCGTTAGTTGCCAACTTATTGGATAAATTTTTCCCATCTGTAATCTGGCAACTTGAATTTATCAAAGAGTCGGATCTACATGTCCTCGGGGATGCTGGAATTGGCAAGACCCATATCGCTTGTAATATCTGTGATGATCGATTGAAAAACGGATTACCCGCACTATTTGTCCGTGGAAGTCTTTTTACCACTGAGCAACCAATTGAGACGCAGTTACGGAATATTCTTGACATTCCCCCATCCTATAGTTGGCACGACTTTTTGCAAGCACTCTCAGCGGCTGCCGAAGCATACCATACCCGTATTCCGTTGATAATTGATGGACTTAATGAATCGGTACATAACGGCACTTTTTCAAATATATGGGAATTCGGACTAAAAGGACTCGTTCAGGAGATTGCACAGACAAAAAATCTTGTATTAATTACGACATGTCGCAGGAGTTATGAAGAAGCTATTTGGAAAGAGGTCAGGCCACGAGAAGATATCATTCGAGGAAAGGTAATTTGGAAAGATAAAGATTCACTAAATTTGGTTTATGCTTATGGTCTCAATACCGACGAAGTAAAGCAAGAAGCCATTGATAAATATTTCAACGCGTACAAGATTAAAGCTGATCTTACAGCGGCACCGTTGGCACAGTTTAAACATCCTATCTACCTTAAGATTTTCTGTGAAACTAAAAATCGTGAACGCGAGACTGAGGTGCAAGTTTATGTAGGCGAGCAGACGCTTTTTGAAGTTTTTGATGAATACTTGGAGCAATGCAACGAGGCTGTATGCACTCGTCTTGGACTTCGTCGCGGAACACCTATAGTACAACCTATATTTAAAAAAATAGCGGAACACTTGTGGCAAAATTGCAGTCGTAATGTCTTGGTTGAAGAATTGGTAAAACTCACAGACGACCAACTCCTTTCAGATCTGAATTGGGCACTATCAAAGGCGTGTGCTATAGAAGCTGAGAGTTTATTAGTTTGTCGAAATCGGTGGGAAGGTAAAGAGGCAATGTTCTTTACCTATGAGCTGCTCGGCGGTTATCTGATTGCTAAATACTTGGTTGAACAAGCTGCTGACGATGTGGAAGCATTTTTAAATAGTGAGGAGGCAACAGCAGCTCTATTTGGCAAAAACCATCAAACCTTACATCCGATGCATGAAGACATCTGCAGGTGTCTGGCTGCAATTGTACCCGCCGAAACAGGACATTTTCTGCACGAACTTCCAGAAAATAAAAAGGCATTCGGTTTATCAATACGTGCTTTATTTGAAATTTCCCCAAAATATATCAATCAAGATTGTATCAATCTGGTTACTCATCTCTTTGACCAATATGAGAAGAATCGAGATTTCTTTTTTAAGTCAGCAGAAACTACTGTAGGACATCCCGACCATCCGTTCAACGCCTCATTCTGGTCAGAACGACTTTCGGCACTGTCTATGGCAGAACGAGACCTAAGTTGGACAGAGTATGTCCGATATAACCGTTATGATTTTGAAGACATACTTGAGCGTTTTGAGGCAACTTGCCAGAATGCCCAAAATGTATCTGATTATAGCAAAAGACGGCTGCTTCTTTTAGCAGAGTACATTATGTGGATTCTTACGTCAACTGTCCGTCCATTGCGCGATCAAGCCACACGCGCACTTTACTGGTATGGACGACGTTTCCCTCAAGAATTCTTTGATTTAGCCATGAAGTCTTTCACAATTAATGATCCTTACGTTTCGGAGCGGATGTTAGCTGCAACCTACGGCATTGCAATGGCACGGCAAGACGACTTTATGGACTCCAGTTTTACAAACGACATCTTACCCCTGTACTGCAAACAATTGTATGAAAACATGTTCAAACCTAATGCCCCGCATGCAACAACCCACATCTTGGCACGCGATTATACGAGGCGAACGATTGATATCGCTTTGATACATCATCCTGATTTGTTAACAGATGATGAACGTGAACGCATCACCCCACCGTTTACAGATGGTGGGATTCGCGAGTGGGATGAAAGCAAGGATTTGAATAAAGGTGAATATCGGGACGGAAATGCCCCATTGCAGATGGATTTTATGAATTACACACTTGGCCGACTGGTTAAAGATAGAAGAAATTATGACTCTCAACATCCGGAATACAAACGTGTTTTAGCGAATATTTTCTGGCGAATATATGGTTTAGGGTTTTCATTAGAGAGTTTTGGTAAAATTGACAAGTGGCTTGCCCGTGATAATTTTCATTATGGTCGCTCAGCACATGGAGGTAAAACAGACCGGTACGGTAAAAAATACTCATGGATAGCCTTTTATGAACTTGCTGGTTTTCGACAAGATAGGACTTACGCAAAGTTGACGACAATTGAAGGATTTTCGATCTCTTTTCGC
>VXZK01000394.1 GCA_009845545.1 Candidatus Poribacteria bacterium | reverse complement strand
CGCTACGACATCCCCGCCTTGAAAGGCGAGGTTTTGTAGCGGAAGATTTGATAACGTTCTCACCGGTGAGGGTGTCGTTCCGCGTGAGGAGCGTGATGTCCGTTTCCGAACGATAGACGGTTACTGTTTTGGATCGCGGTTTGAGCACCCACACCAGTTGTGTGCCTGCCTCAAGGTAAGCGAACACCTTTTCCTCAACCTTGTATAACACATCTGTTCGAGAAACGACTTCAACGGCGAGGTCCGGTGGTATAGGAGATGCTTTACTGAGGTCATCAGGTATCCGTGCGTTTGCAAGAAACGCGATATCTGGTATCAATACCTGGCCACCAACCCGGAAACCTGTGTCTGGCATATAAACGCGTCCCAATTGATTTTTACGTACGTACGAGTTTAACAGCGAAATTAGGTTCATACTAATGTCGCCATGTTCCAGTGAGGTTGGTGGCACTGGTATTAATTCTCCTTTAATGTATTCATACCCCTCTAAATCGCTTTCAAGGAACTCCTCTAACGTCATCTTGATAGGTTTAAGAGGGAGCCCTTCTGGCGAGAGTAGGGCATCGGAGTTTCCGTCCGGAGGTAGTGCACCAAATTCTTGTGCGTTCATGTTTTCACCTCGTTAGGAAGTTAACAGTTAACAGTACTCAGTTTTCAGTTAAGACCTTGTGGCGGTTACCAATTCTACGACAACCACAAGAAACCTCTTGTAGTAGTTAACAGTTTTCAGTACGATTTTTTCTACGAAAAAATCTTTCAGTTTTCAGTACGGGTTTAGGATTATCCAAAACCTCTTGTAACTGTTAACTGCAAGCGCAGCGTACTGTTAACTGTTAACTTCTGTAACTGATAACTGTTAACTATTACCAGACTAATCTTCTGCTTCAATGACCGCTTGTGCTGCGGCGAGACGCGCGATCGGCACACGGAACGGGGAACACGATACGTAGTTGAACCCTAATCCGTAACAGAATTTCACGGAACTCGGTTCGCCGCCGTGCTCACCACAGATACCGACCTTCAGATCAGGACGCACCGAGCGTCCTTTTTCCGAACCGATTTGTAAGAGGCTGCCGACACCTTCTTGGTCAAGGATCTGGAACGGATCGTATTCGAGCACACCGTTCTTCACATAATCGTCAAGGAACTTCGCTGCGTCATCACGGCTCATGCCGAAAGTTGTCTGCGTGAGATCGTTGGTGCCGTAGGAGAAGAATTCGGCTTCGGCGGCGATCTTGTCAGCGGTGAGTGCTGCGCGGGGCAGCTCAATCATCGTCCCGACAAGGTACTCGACGCGTGTGCCAGTTTCTTTAAAGACGGCTTCGGCGGTGTCAATGACGACTTTGCGCTGTAACGAGAATTCGTTGATATGCCCAACAAGGGGAATCATAATCTCAGGGAGTACAGTGATACCGCGTTTAGCAACATCAACAGCGGCTTCAAAGATCGCACGCGCCTGCATCTCGGTTATCTCTGGATAGACGATACCGAGTCTACATCCACGATGTCCGAGCATCGGGTTAAATTCGTGTAACTCTTCAATCCGCTCACTGAGTTTCCGTGCATCCACGCCGATCCGCTCTGAGAGTTCATGGATTTCGGCTTCGTTTTTCGGTAAGAATTCGTGAAGCGGCGGATCCAGCGTCCGGATTGTGACAGGATAGCCAGCCATCGCCTCGAAGATTCCGATGAAATCAGACCGTTGATGCGGTAGCAATTTCGCCAATGCTGCTTCGCGTTCTGGGGTTTCATCAGCGAGAATCATCTCACGAACAGCGTCAATCCCCGTGCCGAAGAACATGTGCTCGGTTCGGCAGAGTCCGATCCCTTCCGCGCCAAATTGCCTTGCATTTTTGGCATCTTCGGGTGTATCGGCATTCGTGCGAACGTCCAAGGAACGGGCTTCGTCCGCCCACTCCATGAGCGTCCCGAATTGACCGCTCAGTTCAGGTTGGATGAGTGCGACCTGTCCATTGAGGACATCGCCTGTGGAGCCGTTGAGCGTGATGAAATCGCCTTCGGCGTAGCGTTTCCCTTCAGCATAAAATTCCGATGCGTCTTCATTGATAAAGAGTGCGGAGCAACCAGCGACACAGCATTTTCCCATGCCGCGTGCCACGACAGCGGCGTGGCTCGTCATACCGCCACGCGCCGTGAGGATCCCCTCTGCGGCATCCATACCGCCGATGTCTTCTGGCGACGTTTCGGTACGGACGAGGATCACCTTCTCTCCAGCCGCTGCGAGTTCCTCGGCATGGAGTGCGGTAAAGACGACTTTACCGACAGCGGCACCTGGAGAAGCCGGTAACCCTTGCGCGATAACCTCAACCTTCGCATCCGGGTCAACGCTGGGATGCAATAACTGATCAAGATCGTTTGCTGGCACCCGCGTCAAGGCAGTCGGTTTATCAATCAACCCTTCTTCAACCATCTCAACAGCGATGCGGACAGCCGCCTGCCCTGTACGTTTCCCATTCCGGGTCTGGAGCATGAAGAGCGTGCCGTCTTGAATGGTAAACTCTACATCCTGCATATCGCGATAGTGCTTCTCAAGTTTCAAACCGATATCCACCAATTCAGTGTACGCATCCGGCAAGATATTTCTCAATTCGGAGACAGGAAGGGGCGTGCGGATACCAGCGACCACGTCTTCGCCTTGGGCGTTAATGAGGAATTCGCCGTAAAATTGGTTCGCGCCGGTCGACGGGTTACGGGTGAAGGCGACCCCTGATCCAGAAGTTCTGCCCATATTCCCGAACACCATTGCCTGGACGTTGACAGCGGTCCGTCCCATCTCTTCGGAAATATCGTTAAGACGACGATAGGTAATCGCGCGGGGGTTGCCAGAAGATTCAAAAACCGCATCCCGTGCCATGTCCAATTGTTGACGCGGGTCATCCGGAAAATCGCTACCTGTGTGCTGTTTGACGGCACGCTTGAATTCGTCAACGAGTACCGCTAAATCATCAGCTTCTAATTCGGTATCTAATTCAACACCTTTCGCCTTTTTCTTTTCTTCAAGTAAATGCTCAAATTCATCATGATCAACATCAAGCACAACATTCCCGAACATCTGGACGAAGCGCCGGTATGAATCGTAAGCGAAACGTTCGTTGCCAGATCTGGCGATAAGTCCTTTGGCGGCGTTATCGTTCAAGCCGAGGTTGAGAATCGTGTCCATCATACCGGGCATTGAGACTGCGGCACCGGAACGGACAGAAAGTAAGAGTGGATTTTCGGTATCACCGAATTTTGCGCCGAGTGCAGCTTCTAATTTCTCTAAATTCTCGTCAATCTGTTCGTCAAGCCCGGCGGGATATTGCTTGTTGTTTTCGTAGTATAATTTACATACCTCAGTGGAGATAGTGAATCCTGGCGGGACTGGTACACCGAGATTGCTCATCTCCGCGAGATTTGCCCCTTTTCCGCCAAGCAGCGTTCGCATCGTGGCGTTGCCGTCGCTTTCACCGCCTCCAAAGAAGTAGACATACTTTGGTTGTGGCATCAAAAGCCTCCTGTTGTTATTTAGATTGAATAAATAGTGCGACTTGCTTCGTCAAATTCTGGTTTAAATGGATCCGTCGAGAGGTAGAGGATCTGATAGGGTTCATAAAGTTGGATATAACTCCAATTGACCCCACATAAGATTTTCCCCTCATTGACTTTCTTGATAAATTTACCGCGAAACTTTGCGCGGGTGCGTTCAGGTGGAAAGTGCTCAGCATGTCGAATCTGCTCATTTTTGACGATCCGCTCGACCTCGGATCGGTTTTCAAGCGTATAGTAAAGACTTTCCTCCTGTCGTACATTGTGGTATTTCAAATCAAGGTGTTTCACTTGTGGCGCGTCCCACTCAAATCCGCGTTTAGAGAGGTAAGTTTGCAGCCATTTCCACTTAATAACCCAATCCAATTCGCGGTCCAACTGCATCGGATCACTTTCCAAGCAGGTGAGGACATACTCCCACCGCGCCATAATTTGGGTTGTCGTTGGATCAGATTCGGCTTGCTCAAGGTACCGCTTTGCGCATTCGAGGTATTGCCACTGCAGTTCGACTGCGGAGAGTCGTTTCCCGTTTTGAAGTTCGATGGGGTGCTTGCATGTGACATCGTCAGAAATATCTCGGATGGCTTTGACAGGATTACGGAGCGCGAAGCGTTGCTGAATGAAGTTGTCTTCAATCATACGGAGAATAATCCCGGTGGTACCGACCTTCAAAAAGGTCGAAAATTCGGACATATTGGAATCACCGACGATGACGTGTAAACGTCTATATTTTTCTCGGTCGGCATGGGGTTCATCGCGCGTGTTAATAATGCCGCGTGCCGTCGTTGTTCCGATAGAAATTTCCTCTCGGATATGCTCTGCCCGTTGTGAGATGGCATAATAACCGCGATGGCTCGGCTTGATTTTTCCAGCCCCTGCGAAAACCTGGCGCGTGACAAAGAACGGAATGAGTTGGGATGCTAATTGACGGAAATCAACGTGCCGTTCCATGAGATAGTTCTCGTGGCATCCATAAGTATTTCCCGGGGTATCCAAGTTGTTTTTGAAAATGGAGATTTTTCCGTAGAACCCGTCATTTCGCATGCGCCGTTCTGCGGTACTCGCGAGCCGTGTGATAATGCGTTCGCCTGCTTTATCATGAGCGACGAGTTCGGCAACATCATCGCATTCTGGCGTTGCATACTCTGGATGGCATCCGATGTCTTGGTAAAACCGCGCGCCATTTTCCAGGAAGACATCCGGGTACATTCTCCCGGCTACGATTTCTCGGAAGAGGTACATCACAACGTTCTGAACAGTGAGCGTCTTTCTATGCGCTACATCTGGTGTCCAGATGATCCCGAACTCAGTCTCCAGTCCATAAATTCTGCGCTTCATATTTTTAAATATTAGGTTTCTGCTCCGATTTTTCCCCCCTTCCCAGTAACGGGTGGGGACCCCTGTCAAAATCGGGTTTCTGTTGAAGTTATACCCTAACGTAAGCCTGTAACAAAATAGAAGGCGGCTCTGCAGAGGGTCATGTGAATTCTCCAAACAACATTACTTAACCCCAAGAAACTTTAAAAATCCAAAAGTGTCGTAACTTCGTCGGTAGAGAGTCGCCGGAATTTTCGGCGTTCAGCGGTCTGCTCAAGGCACGCCACTTCTATTGTCTGCGGGTTTATTTCATAATCGTCTGTGGCATCCGCTTCAATAGTCCGAAAGGTCTCCGTTACGAGTTGGAGTGCTGCTGACATCTCTAACCCATCTGTGTAACGCTGCTCCAGAATTTCTGTTATCGTTGTAGCACGCCCGCCGATAACGGCATACTTTTCCTCTTCCGAATAGATACCGTCAAAAGCGATATGGTAAATCTGATTGTTCTGTAGCCCCGAGTTCACGGGGGCATCCGCGACGCCTAATTCGCATACAAGGAGTTCTATCTCCAAGGGTTTGGCATCCCAGGCCTGTGCGACTGCGCCCATGTGCTGCGAATAGAGGTTGGTCAGCCATTTTGCGGTAACATCTTCACGGTAGTAGCGAAAGCCTTTAACTTCAGACTCACGGATACCGGCGACCCGGAGTATCTCATATTCAGCAATCCTACCGGCTGCTGCGAGGGCGATCCGGTCATAAATTTCAGAAATTTTAAAGGTAGTTTTGCGCGGATTCTCAGCAACCATCAGGAGTCCATCTCGGTATTCTAAGACGACGACCTCCTTCGCCTGCGCGATGCCGCGACTGACGAAATCCTCTTTATCTTGGCGAATTTGCTCCGGTGAAACATAATAGGGTGTGGACATATTTGCTATAGGCGCGAGATAAGCTCGCGATAGAGTTCCTCAACGGCCGTCTCAGGAACTTCAGCGACTCCTTCTTCAGTAACAGTGTAAAGTGTTGGGAAAATTTTCCGGATAAGATCGGGGCCGCCAGTTGCGATATCCTCATCGGCAGCATCCCAGATAGCTTCGGCGACAATTTCTAAGGCACGTTGACGGTCAATCTCTGGTGTGTAGCGTTTTTTAAGGGTCGTACGGGCATCTTTACCACCGGAACCGATTGCGTAATAGTCATTTTCCTCATAACGCCCGCCGATCGCATCATATTTAAAAATCCGACCGCGTTGCCGTTTTAGATCATAACCGGCAAAGAGCGGTAAGACGATTAATCCCTGCAGTGCGAGTCCGAGGTTTGAACGTACCAAGTGTGAAAGGAAATTTGCCTGTCCTTCAAGGCTGAGGCTCACGCCTTCCGTTTTTTCGTAAAATTCGATCTCAACTTGGAAGAGTTTTGCCATTTCAATACAGGGGCCGGCGGCACCCGCGACAGCGATTGCGGAGTGCCGATCAACCGGATAGACCTTCTGAATTCGTCGCTCACCGACCTGATAGCCCTCTGTTGCTTGCCGGTCGCCAGCCATAACGACACCGGCGTTGTAGACAACCGCGAGGACAGTTGTCGCTTCATAGTGCCGGAATGACGCTTCCGTTACAGGGGCATTTGCGGCACCATCGGACGCATTGACGGTCGCGAGTAATTCGGGGTGGCGACGTTTGAGGATTTGCAAAAAGTCGGAGGTGCCATAATCGCTGAGGTCGAGCACGCCTACTGCCCTCCCCGTTGGATATAGTTTTCGACAAATTCCTGTGAATCTTCTTCCAAAATCTCATCAATTTCGTCAAGCAGTGTATCCAAATCTTCGACGAACTCCTCATCCATTTCGCCGGTCCCGACATCGGGTTGCATGTCTTCGGTTTCATCGACATGGCGTTTGAGGTGTTCCTGTTGTTTTTCAGTCGACATGGGTTTCTCCTTTTATACTTACGCAATAAGTAGTTTTCGGATTGAGAATTGTGAGAGACTTATATACTTACCTTAATTGTGCTAAAAGTGCTTTTCGCGAAGTTATCTATGAGACTGAATCCAGCTAATCGTTATATTTTATTATCGTAATAGGGTCTAATAACTTAGACAATGCTTGACACTTTATTTTTACTTGAATGTTGTTGTCACCATGATCCAAATCATCTTTGGCATGTTTTTCGTGTCTCCCATTACCGCCTTTCCTTTGAATCGTAAAACATGAATGTAAAGAAATAACCCCTTTTGGCGTGATTTCGACATTTATTGATTTTCTTAAATAACCAAGTAACTTCTCCATTTTATAGACCCAAATAATCTGATCATCATATTTAATTA
>VXZK01000283.1 GCA_009845545.1 Candidatus Poribacteria bacterium | reverse complement strand
ACGAGTGGGTAACGTTATCGTGGAGTGTCAACTTATTTTCGTGCTTTACTATAATGTGAGTTCAACTTGTTACGGCACACAGTGTGCCTACTACCTTTAATCGAGTGGGAGGGCAATTTATGAAAACAGTACCAAAGATTGTTGCAATTGGTGGCGGAGAAATTAGAGAAATGGAAACCGCTGCGATTGACAAACGCATCATTGAATTGACCGGTAAAACACAACCGAAGGCACTCTTCATCCCAACCGCCAGCGGCGACGCACCCGGATATATTGATACTTTTGAGAAGGTTTACGGTGAACATTTTGGATGTCAAACGCGCGCACTCACGCTGACTCAAAATCCACCAGCGTTTGAGGAGATGTCCGCACTGGTGTTGGATTCAGACCTCGTCTATGTGGGGGGTGGGAATACCTATAAGATGATGAAGTTATGGCGACGATTGGGATTAGATGCCCTATTAGTGGAGGCTGCGTCCCGTGGCACTGTTCTATCAGGTCTCAGTGCGGGTGCGATCTGCTGGTTTAGATACGGGCATAGCGATTCTCAATCTTTCTCCAGCAACCCGAAGTGGGACTATATCCGCGTCAGGGGACTCGGATTCATCAATGCGGTCTACTGTCCACATTATCACTTTGAGAAGCGAGAAACTTCCTTTTCGCAAATGATTGCAAAACGGGGGGGCATCGGCATTGCTTGTGATAATAACGCAGCGATTGAGATCGTCGGCGCGCACTACCGTGTTCTCACCTCTTCGCCTAATGGAAAGGCATACAAACTCTTCAAACGTAGCGGAAACGCCCACATTGTGGAGTTACCTCAAAACAGCGAGTGGACCCCTTTAGCCGATCTTTTACGGCGAGGATAACACTATAATTTTGTCTTCAATGCCCCCCAGACTGTTGGCAATTTTCCTTTGGGCGCAATGTCATAAGGTTCGGTGGATTCAAAATTCTGGTTGACTTCACCTGCTGTGAGCGGACGGCTGAAGGTGTTGAAAAGACGCAGTGGATTACATCAATTTTACTTTGACAGATTTCATTACATGTGCTATGGTATTGATATATCTTAGAAGGAGGAGGACCTTTGCTCTCCGCGATAAACACTTTCAGCCTTTGCTGGGAATGTGGGGAGTCTCGGTTTTATAATTTTTATGCAGGTTGCAGCAATGTTTGGTGATCAAAAAGGGGGCGTGGTTGAAAAACCGGATCCCCGCGCTGGTGGAGATATCGCCGTCGTCAAAATCCATGCTGTCCCGATGTGTACAGAATATAAAGGGTTCATACATGGGGGCACTGGTGAACATTTCGGGCACGAGGCCGCTGGTGAAGTTGTGGAAGTCGCACAACCCGGCCGCGTCAAAGTCGGAGACCGCGTGGTTGTTCAACCCCAGAACACCTGTGGTAAATGTCAGATGTGTGTCATTGGTGAGCACATCCACTGTATGGGAGGCAGTCGTCCAAGTATCCGGGATCTCGTCGGAGAAGAGGTAGCTTCGGCAACCTATGCACAGTATATGCACAAAATGGAGGATATGTTATGCCCAATTCCAGATGATGTGAGTTATGAACACGCTGGAATGGCATGCTGTGGACTCGGACCGACCTTCGGCGCGATGGAGCAGATGCAGGTCAATTCATTAGATACGGTTATGGTTACCGGGTTAGGTCCCGTCGGGTTAGGCGGTATTATCAATGCGCACTATCGCGGCGCGCGTGTCATCGGTGTAGAGAGTCATCCCTATCGTGCTGAACTCGCGAAGAAATTAGGCGCGGAGGTTGTTTTGGATCCGAGTGATGAAGATATTCTCGATCAAATTCGGGATTTAACGGACGGCGTCGGAATCGACAAAGCGGTGGACTGTTCAGGCGCATCGGCAGCGCACCGCTTGATGGTTGATGCAGCCCGCAGAAAAGGACAAGTCACATTCGTTGGGGAAGGCGGCGAATTTCCGCTTGCGGCGAGTCGAGACATGATTCGGAAAGGCTTAATCTTACGTGGGAATTGGCATTACAACCTCGGTGTCTATCCAAAATTAATGAAAGTAATCCAAGATTCACCTGAAGTTTTAGACACATTTATCACACACACTTTCCCGATGCGTGATGTACAGAAGGCGTGGGAATTACAGGCGACCGGAGAGTGCGGTAAGGTCATCCTGCATCCGTGGGAATAGTGGATTAAAAACATCATGAATGTTTCTTCAAGGGATTGCGTCTTAAAGGCGGCGTTTCTGTTCAAGTGCTACTTTGCGCCGCCTTTTCGTATGCCGCGCGTGTCATCTCAAAATCTAACGTCTTTCCACCATCTACTTCCCTCGCGACCGTAAATCCGAGTGACTCCCACAACGCTTTTGAGCGCGCATTATCGATATCAACATCCACCGGACAGAACCGATCAATACCCAATTTCTCAAACGCGTGCGCCATCAAACACTGCACAACCTCTTTTCCGTAGCCTTGACCCCACAATTTTTTGTCCCAAATTCCTATCGGTGAGCGCATCACTTTTTCACCCGCAATCTTTGCCCGCTCTAAGTTCATCCATTGTAAGCATACCTCGCCGATAGCGCGCCCACTCGCCTTTTCCACAATGGCAAACAGGAATCCGTCTTTTGCCATCGCCTTACCCGCACTTTTGAGATAATCGCTGGTCACAGGTTCCTCAGGCACGGCCCCTTCCATCGCATGTAGAAAATCAGGATCTCTGTAAAAAGGTACCGCAATGTCAAAATCTGCATTCTTAAATGGCCGAAGTTTCAAACGTTCGGTTTCCAAGTGAATATTATGCCCCGCAAAGTTATCTGGTTGTGTCATCTCTGAAACCCCTCCCTTAAGTTTTGAAATTGAGTGTCGTTTTGATACCTACGATTGTAACCGATCTGAGCGAGAATATCAAAGCCATCTCTGTTTTAAAGCAAAACTGCATCTACAAACCCTATAGACTCAATAAATATGTAAATTTGCTCAACACTGTCCAATCATGCGTTTGGAAACCGTTGGACGTATCCCATCCGTGATCGTATACAAGATAAAAATCACTCCCCGGACGATAGATGTAATTGAGCAAGAAATTCGCGCTTGCTCGTTCTGTACTATCGTTCCATTGTGTGTATAACTTGGTAAAGAAACGGGTGTTCAAAGCATAACTGATGCGCGTACCAACAACGTTTGTTGTAAATAGGTCGATTTCGGGCAAGTTAATCCAGTTGCGTTGGTAACGAGTTTCGATCGCGAGTTGATAGGTCATCCGCCACTGACTATCAATGTTGAGGCTCACACGGTTACCGTGAAAGTAATCCCCATACTCCACACGACCAAATATGGCAAACGGGCGACTACTCTCAGTGAAACCACGGAGCGAAACCTGGTTCATCTCATAATCACCGGCAGGTATCTCGGCATCACCGACACTAAAAGACTCATCAACGCGGTCGAAAGACCGTTGGACATTAAGACTAAATCCATCGTCGGAGTCCAAAAGCATATTTCCGCCAATTCTTGCTTCCCAACCGATCAGATTGTTATCATGGTCCAATAGATAACCACCAGCGAAACCTGTTCCGACATCCCGTACACCGTACCGGTTAATTTGGATTTCATAATCGGTATCCAACATTAGGGACCTAATATTCCTTCGATGCATGAACCCCATTTCGCTTGTAAATTGGGGACCGATGTCAAGGTAAGAAGCGTTAATGCGAAAATACTTGTTTCGCCAGTTATTTGAGAGGTACCATGCCATATCGCGTTCTTCTGGATCTGGCGACCAACTCCCAACTGTCATCGCGCGCACCCGCCACTGATCGTGTGGTCTAAAAAACAGGTCTATCCCGCCGTTATGATGATAATCGCTACCGAAATCGCTCTGCCGGTTGGTGAGAATGAAGCCGACGGTTGAATCACTGAGAATGTCCCGCTGCATTCTTAGCACAGAAAAGTTCGTCATAGGAATTTCGCCGGAAGCAGCGGTCGTCATGTTGAGCGCACCTACGCTATAAGCACCGACCTTTCCCGTCAGTTTACCGCCACCAAGTAGCCGGACCTCTTTTTCGTCTTCGATTCCAATGCTGCGACTATAGAAAACTGACAATGGCGGTGGTCCGAAATCTCCGATGCCTGCCCCAAATGCAAACAGTCCACTACCCTCAAGGAAAAAATCGCGCCGCTCTGGAAAATAAAGACTAAACCGTGTGAGGTTCACCTCTTCCTGATCCGCTTCTACTTGTGCGAAATCAGTGTTGAGTGTTAAGTCCAACGTCAAGTTTGAGGTTATGCCGTATTTCATGTCCAATCCGAGGTCGCGTTCGGTGGTGCGCTGCCAGTCTCCATCTTCGAGATGCCTCGCCAAACCGCCGAGGAGGTACGGTTTAGCATCAAAATAGGATGGCGACGCGACACCTTGCAGTCCAGCTAACTTGCCTTGATATATCGGGTGGTAGGTCCCTGGCCAACTCTGACTCCGAGGCACCTGAATCCACTGCGAGGTTTCGTTTGTCCGTTGTATATTGCGTCCAAAATTCACACCCCATACCATCGAATCATTTTTCTTAAACCGCAACTGATTAAACGGAATCGCTATTTCAACTGTCCATCCTTTTTCGTGTTGTCGTCCCGCGGCTTCCCAGATACAGTCCCAACTCCCGTTGAGGTTTTCGCCACCGTCTGTGACTGCGGTGTCTGACAGCGCACCGAGGGCATTCGTCCGAAAGAAGAAGCATTGCCGCTTATCGCCGTAGGTGTCGAGCATGATGTACACATTATCATTTTGCCAGAGTTGCCCGTCGCGCCGCATTTCGTTGGCAACAATCTTGTCAGGTTGGGAATCGTAGCACTCAAATCCGATGTAAAGTTTTTCCGTGTCATACAACATACGAACTTCTGTGCGTTCGGTAATCGGCTGTCCTTCGGCGGGTGATTGTTGGGTAAAGTCGTCAATCATTTGGGTCTGAGACCAGGCTTCTTCGTTGAGGTGCCCGTCAATTTCGATCGCCTCACGCGTTAGCAACGGTTTGATTTCTTTGTTGGCTTCAACATTTAGGGTCGCTGCAGCAATCGCCGCGAATATCAGAAGAACGATTCTGTCGCGCATCTTTTCTCCTCTTTTAGATTTTTCTTGCCTGCGAACGTGATATTTTGTTATTGTTTAAAAAAGAAAGACCCTCACTGAAATCTCATTTTGTGGCGTTCAGTGATGGGCGTTATATTGTGTAATTCGGAAAGTGTTTTATGCTCCACTTACTCGCCCACCACTGCGCGACACATGGCAATACCAATCAGCACGACACCAAGACCGGTGGACGTGCAGAGGCAATTTTTATCCATCAGTGTGATAGACGATAAATAAAACATCCGAGAGTCCTATTTAGAATTCATGTATGTTAAGTATTATAACATATTTTAGGGATAGGTGTCAAATTTTTATGATTCTTATTGACGCTAAAACATTTAACCTTCAGGTTTCTGAAAAATTCATATTTCTTTTAACAAAAGCGAAAGGGTTCGCAACTAAAGATAAGAATGAATAGTTGTATCTCAGTTTCACAGTTTCGGAGAACTTGACGAGACAGCGGATGTCGGTTATAATAATTGGCAAGACGCATGCTGAAACCGAAACTTGGCGATAAAAGGTATCCATTTATGAAAACGAGCAGAATATCTTTACTCAGTTTGCTAATTTTAGCAGTTCTGTTTTCATGTGCGCGGGTTCCCCAAAAGATTGTTGAAGTGCCTGAAGAGAGAAGCGACTTTACAGTCATCCGGGTAGAGGGCAGGTATGGGGCTGCGAGTGGCTTTTTCGTGGAACCCGACAAAATCGCAACGAATATTCACGTCGTCGCACACCCCGGACCCGTTTTCATAAAGTCCCCTGACAAGAAAAAAATTTGGACTGTAGAAGGTGTCACGGCATTTGATGTTAAAAATGATCTCGCGCTCTTAAAAATTACAGGTGAAGACGGGACCCCCTCTCTGCTTGGCGACAGCGATGCTGTTGCCGTAGGGGATACGGTTATTGCGACAGGCTACCCCAGTGGAAAGTACAGGGTCACGCAGGGAATCGTCCATCGTGTACGCAGTAACGATAAATGGCTCCAGATGGAAATCGCGCTTTCTGGAGGCAGCAGCGGCAGTCCTGTACAAGACAGTGGAGGTCAAATTATTGGAATCGTTTCTGCCGTAGAAGATCCTTACAGTTATATTATCCCCTCAAATACGCTACGCACATTGATGACCCGATCGGGAGTTGTAGAGCCTTTGACACAGTGGCGTAAACGAAAGCCTATTCGTGCCTATATCTATTCTGTTCGAGGGCAACGTAAATATAATGCCAACCACTATGACGAAGCCATAGCAGATTTTGATAAAGCCATCAAACTATACCCTCAGAAGGCGGATGCCTACTACAATCGCGGGCTTGCAAAATTCACGCTTGGAGACCTTGAATTTGCTCAAGGAAACCTGGCAGAAGCTTGGAAATTATATGAAGCTGGAATTGAGGACAGCACGCAAGCCATCAAACTTACCCCTGAAGATGTCTATGCGTATCACAATCGCGCCGGTGGAAAGTTCCGACTCGGTCAATCCACGGCAAATCAAGGAGATATAGCGAAAGGACAACGGTACTATCAAGGGGCAATCCAAGATTGGACGCAAGTTATCAAACTCAACCCAGAACTTGCCGATCCGTATAACAATCTTGGAATAGCAAAGGCGATCCTCGGTGAATCTAAAGGCAGTCAGGGCGACAGCACAGGCGCGCAGGAATTATATGCTGCGGCGATTGTGGACTGCACCCAAGCCATACGGTTAAACCCAGTGTATGCCGAGCCATATATCAATCGTGGCTATGCACAATTCCGCCTCGGTAAGACGGAAGCAGATTACGGAGACATAGCGAGTGCGCGGGAATTATATACGGCGGCGGTTCAAGACTTCACTGAAGCAATACAATTGGACCCAGAGAATGCCTATGCCTATGGGAATCGTGGTGTTGCCAAAGCTGCGCTCGGTAACGCTGAAGAGGCGATACAAGACTTTGATGCAGCCATCCGGATTAACCCCGAATATACCGAAGTCTACTACGATCGCGGACGCGCAAAGAAGGCACTTGGTCAACACGAAGCGGCAAAGGTAGATTTCGAGAAAGCTAAAGTGTACTGCCATCGGAAATTAGGGCCACCCGCTAAACCAAGATTGTGCTATAATAC
>VXZK01000130.1 GCA_009845545.1 Candidatus Poribacteria bacterium | reverse complement strand
AATTAATTGGGCACTCTCAAACAGTCTGAATACCTATAACAGGTATTCAGACTGGAAACCCAAATTGGAAATTTATGCTACGAATGTTTCTATTTATTTTCGGGTTTTACTATAATACTTAAACTTGCTTAGAGGGCATGGGTAAAAACATTAGATTCAACGGAGGTAAAATATGTTTAAATCAGAATTGACGAAAATTATTGCTGTATTAGGGCTTATATTTTCTATAGGGTTGCATCAAACAGTCGCAAATGCCAGAACTTCTGCGGTCCCTGGCAAAACCCCTACAACAGCAACTCCAAAAATTTCTGTTCCAGATAAGGGTGTCACAATCGTTCTTCGGTCACCAACGAGCGAGAATGCACAGTTGGTGAAATACACGCAAGGGAAAAACAGTAAGGTGAACTCCGAGGAGATGCAAGGATTTGAAGTAAGTTTGCCTGAAAATACAGTCGTTCGATTCATAGTGGACAGCGAGGTAAAACCACTTGTATCCGATGTGACAATCACCGTTAAAGATAATGGAACGCAGATCTGTGAACAATTTAAGGATCTGGCTAAATTCGAAAACCCAGACCGTATTCTGAAAAATCGGATTCAATATATCTGTACTTTCCAATTGAAAGCGGGGGCAGCGGGCAAAACGCTAACACGTGTCGTGACTGTTGTTCCCACGCCAGCATTAAGCGGTATCAAAGCTACTGTCGGTCCCTTCATCAGCAATCAGAGCGATGAAAACTACATCAACATCGGTGGCAAAGTCGCATTCGGTAATCAAGATACATTGAGTAACGCACTCGGTGTTTTAGTCCATCTTCCGTTTGGCAGTCATAACTTCCAGAAGTTTAGGTGTGCCCTTGCACTGAGTGCCGGATTATCGTTAGATAAATATAATATCAGCAATGAGGGTTTAAGCATCACAAGTGTTCCTCCTACCTTGGGGGTGAGCCTCCTTTTTGCTGGCCCTACAAATGAAAGTTTGATAACAATTACGGGGGGAGGCATCCTAAAAACCGTGAAGGAACTGGACGGCTACAAGGCGGGACAGGCCTTGCCATCAGGCATTGATTCCCCACCTACAAGAGATGTAAACAGATTGGGATGGGTTTTGGCAATAACGTTCAGTTACGATATCTTTCACCAACTCGGGCTCAAAATCAGCCAAAAGTAGTATCAAAACCCGAAATTGGTTGACTTGACATAACCGACAAACCCGATTCAACGGAGGATTTGATGATGATACTGCATCTGAGAGCACTTACTCAGTCTGTATGTCTTAAGGGGCTAAAATGGATGCTATGCCTCCTCATGTCTATTGCAATAGGGCTCAGTATCGGGTGCAGTGCAGATATAGACATAAAGGAGCTCTCCGACAAAAACCTCGTGATTCGTGTGATAAATATTGATAAACAAGACTTGGATGTTAAGCAGACTGCAAGGTTGACAGCTGAATTGGAATACAGCGGTAACGATGAAGAACTACAATACAATTGGGATGTGGACGAAGGCAAAATTTACAACAACGGGCAATATGCGACTTATGTTGCCCCTGAAAAGGCAGGCATCTACGTTATTGAATTTGAGGTGTCTAATGGTGTCATAATGGCAGCGGATGCCATTAGTGTGAAGGTCGGTGATCCTAATGCCACTAAGGAAACCGACGCTAAACCAGAAACCACACCTGAAACCAAGGCTTCCAATAACTCGGAGCCAAACAAATCCGAACAATCAGTCGAGTAGTTATTTTTGACATTTTGGAGGTATTTATGAAACCGAAATATATCTCCCATTCCGCACTTGTTTTAAAATAAGCTCGGAATGTGGGGTTCATTATTCCAAGCGTTAGGATATACGAGCATCGTAGGGGCGAGGTCGCCTCGTCCGCTATCAAACTGTTATCCGTTCATCGGACGGATTGGGAAACCCAACCCCTACACTGAAATATTTATGCAGTTCCGTCATTTATCTAACCCGTTTACCAATAATACAGTGAGAGATACACAAATCCAAAAGGAGCAATAATGGGTACTGAAAGTAAAACTTTCAACGTGTTATCTATTGACGGCGGCGGGATTCGGGGTATTATACCTGCGATGATTCTCGCCGAGATTGAGGAGATGACCGGTAAGCCAATCTGGAAATTATTCGATTTGATTGCTGGTACCTCCACTGGCGGCATCATCGCCCTTGCGCTTACAAAACCGAGGCGTAGGCGAGGGAAGTGGGAACGCCACTATGAAGCAGAAGATATAGTTCAATTCTATAAAAGAGAAGGAAAATCCATCTTCAATAGATCCACCCGCCACACAATTTTATCAGTTGACGGATGGATAGATAAAAAATATCCTGAGCGGGGAATGCAGCGAGTTTTAAGGCGGTATTTTGGAGACTTCCGTCTCAGTGAAACCCTTACTGATGTCTTAATCCCAAGTTACGACATGCGGGGCACCCGTCAATATTGGGATGATGAAATTGGTGAACGGAGCGGAGGACACCCCCGCTTCTTCAAAAGCAGCAGGACAAAATGCTGTTCGCAACCGAATATAGACTGCCAAAGCAATGCGTCAGAAGGTTCTTCAGAACCGAATACAGACTGCAACAGCTGCGAAGATTGTGACAGTTGTAAATCGGATGCAAAGCGCGAAAGTAGCAACACCAAATGTCGTTATCAACCTCACGAAGATTACTTGATGCGAGAGGTCGCCTATGCCACTGCTGCCGCGCCAACCTATTTTCCACCCTTAGAAACCCAATTTACACCACCTATTGACAGCGGAGCTCGGATCGAGAACTTAGTTGAAACGCTCGTTGACGGCGGTATCTTCGCAAACAACCCCGCAATGTGTGCTTACGCCGAAGCAACAAAAAGGCGAAAAGAAACAGAACGGACAGACGAGAATATCCTGCTTGTCTCATTAGGCACCGGAAATTTAACAAAACAACTAAATGCAGACGCTGCCAAACATTGGGGAAAAACTTGTTGGATTGAACCACTTTTCACAATGATTTTTGATGGGGCAAATGATACGGTCAATTATCAACTCAAACAATTGATCGACCAAAAGGACTACTATCGCTTTCAAGAGGATTTATGGGACGAAGGCAGTGATGAAATGGACAACCCCAAAAAGAGGCACTTGCGGGATCTAAAAAAATTTGCTGAGTGTTTGATTGAAAAACGGGAATGTGAATTAAAACGTCTGAGTGAGCGACTTGAAGCCAACCGCTCGTGTAACTGTAAGAACTGTAAGTGCCTTTCATAGTAAAACCTAAAAATAAAGAGACACTTTCAGCCACGGGTAGGTTCGGTCAAACCGGATACTACGCGAAAACCTTGAAGACTTCAAAGACCTCTTCGGTCCTGTAGGGCTTATTTGCTTGGGGGGCTCTTCAGGATGGCAAACCCCACCGCCCCCAACAACCGAAAACTATTCCATCACGGAAATCACAGTTCAGATGTCAATACCTGAAAAAAATGGAAACTTTGAAACTTTAGCATGAGGTCTCTCAGATGAAAACATTGAAACTTTTAGTGGTATTCGGCTGCTCATACCTATTGTGTGCGATGCTTGTTTGTCAACCCGCATCAGCCGCCGACCCAGATGTAACACAATGGTCATTACCGAAAGACGCAATCGCACGCCTCGGCAAAGGAAATATAACGGCTGTGGCGTATTCACACGACAACACACGCTTTGCAGTCGGCGGTTCTTACGGGACATGGCTCTATGACGCTCGGACCGGCGAAGCACTAAAGGTGTTCCCAAATCAGTCTGACTATCATATAGGAGTTGGCGATCTCGCGTTTTCGTCCGACGGCAGAACGTTAGCTGTCGGCTTGTTGTGGGGCATAGATTTATGGGATGTTACCACAGGGACCTACATGAAAACCCTTGAGGCACCCGATTCCGGTTCAGTGCTGAGCCTCGCGTTTCTCCCGGTGTCGTTTGAATTGGCAAGCGGGCATAGCGACGGCACCGTGAAAGTATGGGACACCCTCACTGGCGAAATTTATAAAACATTCACAATCAAAAGCGATCCGACGACTGAGTTCTTGCTGGATGTCTCGTACGTGTTCCAAGGTCAGTACCTCACAGCGACACAAAGAGACGGCACCGTGAATTTGTGGTATACGAAACCTCAAACGGTCATAACTACGAAAGAAGACGGCACGGAGGTCCACCGGAGTACCGATCCATACGAACCCGTTGGAACTTACTCAGTGCTTCCGGCAACTGTCTTCCCTGAACCCGAATCGCCCGATCGGAATTCCAACATTCCGCCGGAGGTGTATGAGGCACGTTTGGAGCAGTATCGCACACTTAATCAGCGGTATTATGACTTGCGCGGGGATGCCGAAGGGGGAGAACTATATGTTCTGCCTGAAAATCCGATAGGGGTATACATAAAACGCCCGACGAATTCTTTGGTTTTCTTTGATGTTGACACCATTACAAGGATCAGAAAAGTTCCCGATTTTTATTTCTTCGATTTCATTTATACTGAGTATAACGATGATCTGTATGGTATCCGCACTATGGGAGATGTCGCCATGCGGTATCTGCCGGATGAGGGGATTCTGCTGGTTTGGTCTGCACAAGGATCCGCTGTATTTGGGGTCAATCTCTCCACCAATGAGTGGACGAGATTAGCAGACCTTGCACCGGATGGATTTTCTGTTCATAGTTTTTTCTCATATATTCACTTGGAGACCGGAGCACCGGAGGGGCGTTTGAGCGTATATCCACCAGGGATCGTGGGGGACGCTCCTTCAAACTGGTATGTTATAGATCGCGTAACAGACGACTTAGAGAACCCCCCGTATGGCGGCACGACTGTCTCAATTCTCGATAACTCCCCCGATATGGGCGATATTTACCATACGTCTTTTGAGTTTTCGCCCAATCTTACCACTATAGTGGGGTGGTACGACGATTATTGGAACGTATCTGATGGCTGGTTGTGGAATGTCGCCACCGGCAAAAACATCGCAGCATTAAAAGCGCATACAATCGACGTTAACGGGGTTGCATTTTCACCAGATGGGGCCCTTGTCGCTGTTGCGTCCGGGGGTAGAATATTTCTGTGGGATGTCGCCACCAGAGAAAATATTGAAATCCTGGAACACACATTTTGGGTTGATTCGCGGGAGCACGTTACGGTTGGTGGGGCTTTTAACAAAATCAGTATCTCCTTTTCACCTGACGGCCAAACCCTAGCGAGCGCAGGCGGGAGCCCAGACTACGTGTTTGTGTGGGATGTCGCCACCGGCAAAAAAATTGCCGCATATCCTATGGAGACTTATAAATCAGGCGCGAGTGTCATTAGTATCTCCTATTCGCCTGATGGTGAGCACTTCGTAACCGGGGCGACAGATGGAAAAGTGGTGTTGTGGGATGCTGACACAGGCACAAGGATCAGAACTATAGAAGCGCATGCAGGACCTGTCCAAAGCATTTCTTGGTCTAAGGACGGGAGTTTTTTTGTTACCGCCGGGGGCTACGTCCCAGCAACAGTGCGTCGATGGAATAATGATGGCGAACCTGCAGCAGCACCTAATATGCTGGAACTCGAAGAGTTCCTTATCGTCGAGAATGTCTCATATTCGCCGTGTGGAACGGAGGTCGCTGTTGGAACCAACAGCACCATCTTGATCTGGGAAATTGGCACGACAGATGTCAACCAAGATGGTACCACGGACATGAAGGATGTCCAACTCGTTTCGGAGCATCTTAGAGAAAACACACTTGGCGGTGATGTCAATGCGGATGGAGAGGTCGACATTGTAGACCTTGTTGTTACGATGAAACAACGCGATGTCAAAGATGAAAAAGCAGAAATCGCAGAAAACGTTAAAGTATTGCCAGTAGAAGAGTGGTGGGACCATAACCATATAATTGCGTACGCGCCAGATGGACAGACCATCGCAAGCATAGGCGCAGCTGGCCAGCCGGTTGTGTGGGATGTTGCAACCGGAATCAGACTCAAAACCCTCGGTGATTATGGGCATAATGGCCACGGGCAGTATCTCGGAGCAACCTCTATCATTTCGTATTCACCCGACGGCACCATTTTGGCGACGGGGAGTGCAGATGGTACCGTACATCTCTGGGATGTCAGCCAAAAACTTGTGCCGAAGGGGCCATACAATTTCTTGGATGTTAGCTATCTCCCGGATACTCCAACCGTGCAGTACTACCCGGCTGCTAAAGCTTCGGAACCTATAGGCACAGAATTCACTGTGACCTTGCGCATTACGGACGCATTACCCAGCACTATCACCGGATATGAGATAGACTTGCAATTTGATAATAAAGTGCTTCGTTATGTAGAGAGTATGAATGGAGACTACTTCCCTGAAGAGACGTTTGTTGTGCCGACAATCGTCAATGGAAATCAGTTGAAACTTGCTGCAGCTTCGGGGGCAGGCGTTAATCAGAGCAGTGGTATACTCGCCTCCGTAACATTTGAAGTGGTCTGTGAGGAACCTGCTCCGCTGAAAGTATCGAGTGTACGCCTTACGCAAGGGACTTGTGTGGTCTATCCGGCAGTTAAACAGATAGAATTGCATAATCCGGATGCTGCTGTCCCCCCACGGATAAAAGGTGATGTCAACAGAGACGGCACCGTCAACATCCAAGACATCGTAAAAGTCGCAGCAAGTTTCGGCTCAACCGGTGTAAACCCTGCGGATGTCAACTGCGATGGCGAGGTCAATATCCAAGACCTCGTACAAGTTGCCAGTTTGATCGGGAACGCCGCTGCAGCCCCCGCACTCGCAACCCTGCACCACACAGACCAACTCACAAGGGAGGAAGTTCAGCACTGGTTGACACAAACGCAGCAACTTGACCGCACATATCCTAACGTCCAGCGCAGTATCCGTTTCTTGGAGCAGCTCCTCTTAGCACTAACACCCAAAGAGACGGCGTTGCTACCAAACTACCCGAACCCGTTCAACCCAGAGACGTGGATCCCCTATCAACTATCAGCACCGGGAGAGGTCAAAATAGAGATCCATGCAGTAGACGGCAGTTTGGTACGCACACTCTCATTAGGACACCAAGCAACAGGCAGCTATCAAACCCGCACCCGTGCCGCGTATTGGGACGGCAGAAACAGCATCGGCGAACCGGTCGCCAGTGGTGTCTATTTTTATACTTTAACCGCAGGCGATTTTACATTCACGCGAAAAATGTTGATACGGAAATAGTATCAAATGACCATAGGATAGCTGGCATGCTGATGTTCATTAGCTTCCCGATGTCAAGCGCATTTTAGCGTTTTCCTTGACG
>VXZK01000131.1 GCA_009845545.1 Candidatus Poribacteria bacterium | reverse complement strand
GCGTAGAAGTTCGTGCTGGCACCAGACCGAATTCAAGAGACTCGCATTGACGCTGTAATCTATATAATAATACGGTTTTGGTGAACCTTACAACTTCCCAAGACTGACTGAAAGTGTTGAACCGCCGCAGCGCGTATGCTTGGAAAGCATGCGCAGAAGCGTCGGAATGGACAAGGAGATGTTAATGATTCACAGGAAATTAAAATTATCTGTTTTATCAAGACTCGCAGCGTTCCAAGGGTGCCTGCGGGCGGGTTTCCAAAGTATGCTTATGAAAACCGTTCTTATCCTTCAGTTTGCAGTAGTTCTTTGTGTTGGGGCACAAGAACCTGTCGGTGAAGTTGACTTATCGCAACCTTTAACCCTTGAACAATGTATCCAGATAGGTTTAGAAAGATCAACAAGTATGCGAAATGCGCGCCTGAATCTCGCAATACAAGAACTTCGAGTCAAAAATGCGCGGGCTGGGTATTTCCCACAAATTTTTACAAACGGGAACTACGATTTTTCTGACCGTATTGATTTTGGCTTTGAACCTGAAAACTACAATTTAGGGCTGCGCGGACAATATACACTTTGGGATAACGGACAAAGAGAGGGAAGTTTCGCACAAGCGAAAGAGAGCCTAACCGCTACTGTCAGCCGAAATGAAAGAACTAAGCAGGACTTAATTCTTGATATTACAGTGGCTTACTACGATGTGCTTAAAAGGCAGGAACTTGTCAAAGTCAGTGAACAGGTTTTAGCGAGATCGCAGGAAAACACACAGCGAACAAGGGATTTCGTAGAGGCAGGCACCCTTATCCCCGCGGATGTCGCGACTGCCGAACTCCGAGAAGCAAATGATGAATTATCACTGTTTAACAATCGCACCTCACTCCAAATTGCCCAGGCGACCCTGCCCAGGCTCCTCGGATTAGATCCAGGCGTTTTGCTGACTGTTTCTGTTGATGAATCCTATCAGTTGTACCAAGATCGCGGGACGATTGAGCGGATAGAGATGCCAGTTGAGGAAGCTATCCAGATCGCACTTAGCAATCGTCCGGAGTTTCAAGAGAGGCAGGCACAAATAAAATCTCAAGAGTGGAGTCTCACCTTGGCAAAATTACAGCGTTGGCCCCGTCTCAACGCAGATGTTAACTACAACGTTGCCCTTGATGATTACCTCCGTGAACGTGAGAATTTCTCTGACTTCCGAAGTTGGAGCGCAGGCGTGTCCCTAAATTTTACCCTCTTTGATGGCGGGGTCTTAGGGAACCGTGTTAAAGAGTTGAATATGCAGTTAGAACAGACACGTGAAAATGCAAGCGACTTAGAGCGGAGCGTCGCGCTTGCTGTTCGGCAAGCCCATCTGAATCTTGAGCGGAGTGAAATTGCCGTTGATATCTCCAAAAAACAGGTTACCAATGCCCAGTTGAGTTTGGAGGTCATTCAAGGACGTTTTGATGTCGGCAAAGCGATCTTGCTTGAATTGCTTGATGCCCAAACGAGTTACGCACAAGCGTTGACAAACGAAGTAAATGCGTTCTACGATTACAAAATTACGCAGACCCGTTTACAGGATGCTATGGGGGTTTTACAGTAGCATGAAGAATCGCAAAAAGTGGATTATCATCGGGATAGTTGCTGTGGTCGTTATTGCTGTGGGGGCGATCGGTGCTACCCGTATGAACTTTGGTCAAAAGGAGAAGGAGGGCGAAGTTAAACAGGAAGTCGTCCGCCGCGGCGAATTCCTTGTTCGCGTACGTGAATCTGGTACCTTACGCTCCTTTATAGAGGTGGATGTCCGCTCAAACGTGGAAGGCGAGATCGTTAAAATCTACGTTGTTGAGGGGCAAAAAGTTGAGATCGACCAACCCCTCCTTCGCATTGATGAAAAGCAAATTCTGGAGCAGAAGAAACAGGCGGAGGCGAACTTTAACGCACGCCAGGCTGAGCTGGAGCGAGCACGGCTCAGAATTAAGATTACTGAGAAACAGCAGGAGAGTAGTCTCGCACAAGCGAAAAATTCTGTTTTAAAGGCACAAGCCACTTTAGATTCGTTCATCGCAAACACACAGCAACGAATCACAGAGGCTGAGACCTTAGTCGCAACGACAAAGAACTCACTGGATCAAGATAATATCGCCTTGAAGCAGGCAGAAATCTCATTGGGACAAGCAAAACTCACCCTTGAACGCGCAGAATCCGCTGTTGCATCCGCTAAAATTTCGTATGAGACGACAGAGTCCGAGCATGAGCGGAACAAAAAACTTTATGATAAGGAGCTTATCTCGAAAAAGGCGTTGGAGGACTCTCAGAGACAACTTATTGTCGCTAAGTCACAGTATGATACTGCACTTAAAGAGGTAGAGTCCCAAAAGGAAACCATCAAATCGCAAGAAGAGAACCTTAACACTCGGAAGAAAGCGATAGAGAACCGAGAATCAACGCTTACTCTAAATGAAAAGAACGTTGAGACGCTTAAAGACTCCCTAAAAGCGCAGCGGAAGCAGTACGAAGCGGAACTTGAAGATTCACAAACCCGACTCCAACAGATAAAAGAGACAACAGAAGAAGAAAAGGAGTTAACAATACATTCAGAGGTGAGTGCCCAAGCGAGTCTCCTTCAAGCAGAAAGCCAACTGAAGTCTCAGCAAGAGCGGCACGACTGGACAACCGTCACGGCTCCGATGGCTGGCACGATTACGCGCCTCATTGTGGAGGAAGGTGAAATTATCACGTCTGGGCGTTCCGCATTTTCACGGGGTGAAGCGATCATGCGTATCGCTGACCTCGACCAAATGATTGTCAGGACACAAATCAACCAAGTGGAGATCGGGAAAATAGAGGTCGGCCAACGCGCCGAGATCACCGTTGATAGTTATCCCGGCCGCGTCTTTCCCGGTAAGGTGAGCGAGATTTCGCCAAGTGCAACACAGCGCGGGCCCGGAAATCAGAGTTCCGTCATTACTTTTGAGGTTGATGTGGAGGTTACCGGTTCCCCACCTGAATTACTACCCGGTATGTCCGCGGATGTCGATATTATTGTGTTTCAAGAATCGGATATCCTACAACTACCGATTCCAGCTGTGCTCAGCCCGGAGGTTTTCACTGTTAAAGCGAACGTAAACGCTGCAGATCTCGGGCAATTTCAGGAAGGTCAAGCCCTCAAAATTCGAAACCTTATCGGAAGAGAATTCGCTGGAAAGGTCGGTAAAATCGACAGCGAAAAGGCGCGGGGCAACCTTGAAATTTTACTTGAAGGTCAGCAGAAAGGCTTGCGCAAGGGCCCGACAAAACTCGGGATTGTTATCTCCGACCAAAACGTCCTGCCCGATATAGAAGCCGAAGTGAGTAGTGAACGACAGTACTTTGTTAAGTTAGATACAGGTCAATCCAGTAAAAATAAAGAGGAAAAAGGCGTTAAAACCCACATTACAATCGGACAGCGCAACAACACACACTTTCAAATCACCGGCGGTTTGAAGGAAGGCGATCGCGTTTTTGTGCCTTCTATGCAGGAATTAACAAAGGGACAAATAGAGGACAAAGACGACGATGAGTAACAGATACCATATTGTTAGCACAAGTATGCAAAGTTCTGTTTTTATTTTTTCAAATCTATACTAAGGAGAAATATCATGCTAATAGATGTACGAGAGTTGACAAAAGTCTACCAAATGGGCGATGTACAGGTACATGCGCTGCGAGGTGTGAGTTTCACCATAACACAAGGGGAGTTCCTCGCTATTATGGGACCGTCCGGTTCCGGTAAATCAACCATGATGGATATCTTGGGGTGTCTCGCAACGCCAACATCGGGTGATTATTTCCTTGAAGGCGAGGAGGTGGGCAAACTTTCCGATAATCGACTCGCCGACATTCGCAATAAGAAGATCGGTTTTGTTTTTCAATCATTTAACTTACTACCTCGGACCAGTGCGCTCAACAATGTTGAATTGCCGCTTATCTACTCGGGGTTGGGAAGAAAAGAGCGGAAACGGCGCGCGTTTGAGTCCTTGGAAGCTGTCGGCTTAGCGGATCGCGTGGATCACAAGTCGACCGAGTTATCTGGTGGACAAATTCAACGGGTCGCAATCGCTCGTGCTTTAGTCAACAAACCCTCAATGATTTTTGCCGATGAACCGACAGGGAACTTGGACACGCGTTCCGGTGAAGAAATTATGGCGATCTTCAACAGGTTGAACGATGAAGGCAATACCATCATCATGGTGACACACGAAGCGGAAGTCGCTGAGCATGCCAAACGGGTACTCCACATCCGAGACGGTTTAATTGAACGAGATGTCAGACAGAATGGATATGAGGAAACTGCGGCTGACTGATAAATGTGGATACGCCTGACAAACGTTTATGAATGAAGGGAACCGCAGACGAACTCCGTCCGACACAACTATGCACCACGTCAAAATTACGACTCCGTCCCGCTTACACTTTTCCCTGCTTGACTTAAATGGGGCATTGGGGCGGGTTGATGGTGGATTCGGGCTTGCGATTGCTGAACCTAATTTCCAAATCATCGCTGAGCGGGCAACAAGTATTGATATTGCTACTTCTGTGTACCGGGACCGAGCTATTGCTGTGCTCCAACGATTTCAAAAAGTCTATCCGTTTCCCGGTATTAAGTTAACGTTTGAATCTGAAATCCCGATGCATTGTGGATTCGGATCTGGAACCCAACTTGCACTTGGCATTGTCCAGTCTGTCAATGTCTTGTATCAACTCGAACTCGGTGTCCAAGAACTCGCCCAGGCTGTCGGGCGCGGTGGCACTTCAGGTATTGGGGTCGCAGCTTTTCATACAGGCGGGTTCATCGTAGATGGTGGGCACCGTTTTCCTGAAGAAAAAGCTGCGTTCCTTCCCTCCTCTGCTGTTGGGGATATTCAACCACCACCGATTTTAATCCGGTATCCATTCCCAGAATTGCCACTGTTGATTGTAATGCCGAATTGTTCGAGAATTTACGGCGATACAGAGGTCGAACTATTTCGTACGCTGTGTCCACAACCGGAGTGGGTCGCGCAGAAACTCTCACACATCTTACTACTCCAAGTACTTCCTGCCCTAATTGAAAATGATATGTCCAACTTTGGCAAAGCCTTAAACAATATTCAGACCTTTGGGTGGAAGCGCGTAGAAATTGACGCACAAGGTTCTGAGCTTCAATTGACGCTTGACTACTTGCAGGACACGGATGCATTCGGGGCAGGGGTGAGTAGTTGGGGACCAGCAATTTGCGTGATAGCAGAAGATATTGATGGGCTAAAACAAGAAACCGACGCATTTCTGAAAACGCTACCGAAAGGTGGAACCTGTTTTATCACACAGGCGAACAACCTTGGCGCAAGCGTTGTGTCAGGTTAAAAACAAAAACGGGCGGATGTTGTCAGCCGCCCATTCGTGTTATGTATTCTTATCCTTTGCTTGGGGCGTAATACGGGTTGTCCCCAGAAGCGTGATCGGTTGTATCAACTACGTGTTTAATTTCAGGAAAGACTTCCTGAATCATTGCTTCAATGCCGTGTTTGAGCGTGACATTCGCCATGCCACACCCTTGGCACCCGCCACCCATGTGGATATAGATAGAATCCTCTTCAACATTCAGGAGTTCTATTTGTCCACCGTGTGCAGCGACAGCAGGGTTAATCCGTTCATCGATGAGTTCCTGAATCTGTTGTGCTTTCGGGTTATCCCAAGTAGGCGTGTTCGGGTTTTCGATGTTGAACCCACTTGAATTCAGGTCGTCAACATAGTCGATCACAACACCTTGAAGATCCGGCGCACTTTCGGCATCGACGAGTACATTAAAATTCCCACATTCAACAACAACGTCATCTGCTTGGGCTTCAGTCGCTAAACCGAGGCTGTACTGAAACGCCGTAGCAGTTTTGCCTTGGATGCTAATACGTAAACCTTCAACTTCAACTTCTTCGGCTTCTATCACTGCGTGAATCTTCTCTTGTGCGGCTTCTGTCACCGTAAGCAAAGGGGTTTCATTTCCCGTGAACTTCTTCAAGAAATTCTTCATCAAAATCTTCGGTGTGGAAACCTCTACCTTTAGGTGGCGGAGGAAACACCGCTCCTGTAGTTAAAGTTAAGACGTGTCAGCACCTTACAATCTGAAGTCAATGAATTACCCGCGTCCCATCTATAGCCTTGGTTGGCGTAGGGAACAAGCCGCGCCCTTTAGGACAGGCACTGATAGTTGCCTTCCGTGAGTCATGCTTATGCAGCAGTCTTTTGAGAAATTGGTTGATCTAACTGAAATTCTCCCATTTCATCATAAAGAGCCCGTAATCGTTTAATCGCGTCTATCTCCAGTTGCCGGATCCGTTCTCGGGTAACATCTAAAACATCTCCAATTTCGCGGAGCGTCTTACGTTCACCATCTTCGAGTCCAAAACGCATTTTTAGCACTTTCTGTTCGCGCTCCGGTAGTCTTTTAAGAAATTGGGCGATCAAATCTTCGTTAATCATTTCTGCAATAGGACCTTCTTCACCACTGGTCGTGGGGTCCTCGATTAAATCACCTAATGTCGCAGCGGAGCGTTCATCGCTAAGTTGTAAATCCATTGAAATCGCATCAGCGTTAAACGTTAAAATTTCCTCAACCTGTCTCAAGGTCAGATCTAAAGCTTCCGCTATTTCGTCGCGCCGAGGTTCTCGTTGCAGTTTTTGGCATAATGTCGCGTAGACAGCGTCAAACTTATTCATCTTCGCGACGACATAGGAAGGTAGTCGAATCGAGCGAGAAAAATTATCAAGCGTACGCATAATCGCTTGTTTAATCCACCAGATCGCGTACGTACTGAATTTAAAACCCTTCCTATAATCAAATTTACTCGCTGCTTTAATCAGTCCGATATTTCCTTCTTGAATCAGATCTTCGAGTGGAACATTGTGTCCTTGGTATTTCACAGCGATTGAAATGACGAGCCGCAAGTTCGCTTGTACAAGCTGATCTCTTGCTTGCTCCGCATCCTCAGTATAACCAGTCTCTGTTTCACCAGCTTCAATGCGTTTCGCTAACTCAACTTCTTCTTCACGGGTCAGGAGGCGGTGACCCGCCACGCTTCGGAGCCAACTCGTTAAAGCACTCTGATCACTCCCTTTATAACTCTCTGGAGGTTCTGTCTCCTCTGCTGGATATGCTGCATCTATATAAGGATCAACACTTTCAATACTTGTCGTTTCACCGAGAAATTCGGCTTCCATCGTTCTCCTCTCCTTTTATGAGGTTTGATAAGATGATACAAATGTTAATGATACATTATGTTAAAACGTTTTGTCAAGTAA
>VXZK01000252.1 GCA_009845545.1 Candidatus Poribacteria bacterium | reverse complement strand
ACATATTCTTCAACATTCATACAAAATAACTGCTGCCAAAAACTTTACACACCCCAATAAAAGTAATTTGACAAAAACACAAAAATCAAGTATAATAATCTCGTTACTATGTCACCATTGTAAACGTTTTTTCGTTTTACAGATTATAGAAGAATTACTGGTGTGAATGCTCCAACAATAATAGACAAGAGCAGCACCTTAACTATCGATAAGAAAAGGAGATTACATGCGTAAACTGATAATCTTAACCGCCGCTATAACAGCATATTTTGTTGCGATAGTTGCATTGCCAAGCACCGGTGTAGCCGCGCCCATGGGGAAAGTCGCAATATTCACTGAGCAGTCTGGCTGGATTGCGCAAGGCACCGCTGCGGCAGAAGGTGAAGAATTAAAAGACCTTCTGAAGACACCGGAAGAGGTCGTGATACTAACGGACAAAGAGATTGGAGACTGGGCAGAAGATCACACCGATAACGGGGTTTCTGATATCATCGTAACGTTCGGTTGGTTCCCGACAACGCTCTATGCGCCCGGTAACCAAGATCCTGATGACTCTGTCGCTGAATTGTTTCTTGAGGGTGGAAATGTTTTCCTAAACACTGCCGATTATATCTTCTACGTCACACAAGGTGGTGGTGCCAACGGAGAACAGGGCTTGAAGAATATGATGGATATCAATGCCGATATGTGGTCAGGTGGCACGGCTATCAAACCGACCAATGACGGTAAGGAGTATACACCCAGCCTTGACAAATTTACTTCAGAACGGACTTTCAAGGAAGCGCAGATTGTGGATCCTTGGGAAGTTGAAGTCGTCTTTGGGGATAATGGCGCAGGTTTCTTGGATCCCGCGTTTGTCCACGATACCGAAACCGGGGGGCGCATCGGGATCGCTTTTCAAGAACCGAATAATGGTGGGCTTCCCCGCGGTGAAGTCATGGCCGAAATGATTGATAACTACCTGTTTGAAGTACTCGGGCCTCAGTCAGTAGATCCGAATGAAAAAGTTGCTACGACGTGGGGACACCTTAAGTCACGGTTTTAAACCTATATTTGTAGAAATCTATTGTAGTTAGTAAGTTTCTATTAAACAACTGCCTCGATTTTCCTGTAGTAAGTTCGGCTCGCAAACTACGACGAAATATCAACAGTATAATCGGGGCAACCCTAAAAAAGAGAGGTAAAAAATTGATGCTACGCAGTGTATTGACATTCTTTTTGGTTTTGCTGATGGGTACATGCATTGTTTCAAGTGCGTCCGCTTTAGGTGATGTCGCTATTTTTAGCGAAGGTACAGGCTGGATTTCACAAGAAAACGCAGATATCCAACGCGCGATCGTCTTTGATAACCTCAGAGCCGCTGTCCCAGACGTTGATGAGGTTGTTTACAAAACCGATGCGGAAATCGGACCCTGGGCAGAAGAACGTATTGACGATGGTGTCGCAGATATCCTCATTATCTTCGGTTGGTTCCCGACAACCCTTTATACCCCCGGAAATTCGCAGGTAGATGATTCCATTGCCGAACGTTTTCTCTATGGTGGAAATATCATCCTCAATTGCGCAGATTACGCTTTCTACGTTACTCAAGGTGGTGGTGCCAATGGTGAAAACGGCTTGAAAACCATCATCAACATCAACGCAGATATGTGGGGCGGTGGCACAGCAATTACGCCGACAGACGACGGCGCAAAATATACGCCATCGCTTGAGGCATTCACTTCTGAAAGACCTTTCAAAAGTGAACAGATCGTTGATCCATGGAGCGTTGAAGTCATTTTCGGTGATAACGGTGCCACCTTCTTTGATCCTGGTATTATCAAATTGAACGATAGCAGCGGGCGTGTCGGTATCTGTATGCAAGAACCCAATAACGGAGACCTGCCGCGCGGTCAAGTGCTTATCGAAATGATTGATTTCATTTCGCAACAACCGGATGTACTCCCTCCGACGACCCCTGTTGAAGCGAAAGGAAAAATAACTGTCACTTGGGGCGACCTCAAAGCCTTGCAGTAGTAGACCTGCAAAATAAAAATTTCCGCTCTTATATTCTTGCCGTTGTGGTAGGGAAATAAGAGCGGTTTTATTTTTCGTTGATCATCTTCTAAATTAGGGTTACAAACCCCTCCTACAAGCGACAAGGAACGCCTAACGTCAAAAATTTTACACATACAATATTGACATTCAGTTCTAAATTGTGGTATGATGATAGTATCAAGTTGGAAAGCATTCTAAGCGTTGCCACTCGGAAACCATGTGCTTGCCTCCCACCTTAGAAGGGGATAAAAACTTGACACTTGATATACCATGAAAACCTATAAATATCCGCTTTATGATCAGTCTAATACGATCCGCATCGGAAAATCAGCAACCAACGCAAAGACTTTCATTGGCAACTCGCCTCTGAACTCTGTAAAAAGTTTGATACAATCGTTATTGAAACCTTGAACCTTGATGGTATGAAACGCCTTTGGGGACGCAAGGTCTTTGATCTTTCCTTCTATCAGTTTGTTGAGATTTTGAAGTATAAGTGTCAAAAACATAAGCGTCAACTCATTCAAATTGGGCAATGGACACCCACGTCTAAACCTTGCTCCGATTGTGAGTATCATAACGAAAATCTTTCTCTCTCTGATAGGCAGTGGACCTGCCCTGAATGTGGTTCTCACCACGACCGAGACATCAACGCTGCGATCAACATATTGCGGGCAGGGATAGCCACGATATAAACGTGATGTGCCTGAGACTCGCTTTCAGAGTTTCAGGGAATTTCCCGCAGGTGGAGACAACGTAAGACGATTGACGCTTTCGCGAAAACCGCTATTGTCTACGAAACCAAAGCCCACGCCTTTAGGCGTTGGGTGCTATCACGGTCATTTATACACTGGAATCCGTACTTTTGGAAAAATAAAGTCAAAAAAAGTTGACAAACATCTACTGATGGTGTATACTATTAACACTATTTGCGGTCGAGTGGTGGAATCGGTAGACACAACGGACTTAAAATCCGTCGCCCGTAAAAAGGTGTGAGGGTTCAAGTCCCTCCTCGACCATGATTTAGGATAATAGTTCTTGCCGCAGGGTAGAGCAGCCAGGTAGCTCGTCGGGCTCATAACCCGGAGGACGGGGGTTCAAATCCCCCCCCTGCAATCCCTTTCAACCTTCCGCCTAAAATCCTCTTGAACTTTTTTGTGTCTTTTTTTACGCCACATGCCGCGGCATCTAATAAATCGAACAGTCCTCGGCGAATGTTGTTCCTCAGCTACAATGACAGTCGAGACGGCGAACACTACACTGCTCACTATGAACACTTCCGGTGGTATCGAACCCGCCCGGATCGTACACCAGAAGCCGAACGAGCGAAGTATTACTTTCTTTAACACAACTCCTACCGAAGTAGCGATTTCAGCGGGGTAAATGGAATAAAAACATTTGACTTTTTTTATCATGTGTGTTATACTTAATAAAAATGTTAGGGTAGAATTTACACGCCCAACCAGACTTGTGCCGGTGTAGCTCAGTGGTTTAGAGCACACGACTCATAATCGTGCTGTCCGGAGTTCGACTCTCCGCACCGGCATTGTCCTCTTAAGGCACTCCTCATGAAAGTTGACTTTGTGCAACAGATGCACCGATTCATTGTGCAGCACAAGATGATCGAGGGTGGCGAGACTGTGCTTGTTGCGGTCTCAGGCGGTGCGGATTCGCTTGCACTTCTGTACGGGTTGCATGCTTTACACACACAACTCAACTGCAAACTTCACGTTGTGCATTTGAATCACTGTCTCCGTCCAGATGCCGATGCAGACACGGAATTTGTTCAACAGCACGCAGCACGTTTGGAATTACCTTGCACGATTCAACGGGCGGAAGTGCCGCGTTTGGTAAAAGAGTGGAAACTTTCTGTAGAGGCAGTCGGTCGAAAGGCGCGCTATCAATTCTATGAATCTGTTTGTATGGAAGTGAGTGCCACTAAAGTCGCCTTAGGACACCATCAGGACGATAGCACTGAGACCGTTTTGATGAACCTCATTCGCGGGAGCGGGGCCGCTGGCTTAAAAGGCATCGCGCCTGTCAGAGACATTAAGTTCATCCGTCCACTCGTTGGATCGACACGGCAACAGATTGAGGCATTTCTGACATCAATAGAGATTACACCCCGACAAGACACAACCAATACAGATGTCAATTATCTTCGTAACCGTATCCGTCACGAGTTGATACCGCAACTCGCGCGTGATTATAATCCGAATATCAAAACCGGATTAAGTCGCACTGCCGACGTGTTGGGCACTGAATCGGAATACCTTGATACAGTCGCACGAAAAGCATTTGAGACGTGCCGGATACAAGGTACTCAGAAGAACGTTGTACTGGATCGGGTGAAATTCCGACAATATCACATCGCATTACAGAGACGGATGCTCCGGCAGAGCGTTTCTGAAATGTTGGGTGATATGAACGATCTCTATTTCGCACATTGTGAAGCGATGCTAAACCTCGTTGAAGGGGATGCCCCAAACACCGGGTTGGCACTTCCAAACGATTTGCGATTTCGACGTGCATATCAGCAGCTCATCTTTGAAAGAAAACCGGTTGAAATCGAAAGTTTCGCTTATCCGGTCACTACTGTTGGTAAAACGTCTATAGCAATTTTAAATACAGAAATTACTGCTGAATTAGGTGATGTTGAGTCCCCTGGGACACTTGCATTACCTGATGGCAAGTTTGAAGCAATATTTGACTATGACACATTAAGGAAGGTGTTTGCAAAACCGTCTTCAGAAACACTTCCGCTTACAGTGCGTAATCGGCAGCAAGGCGACCGGTTTCAGCCTTATGGTATGCGGGGAACAAAAAAAATTAAGGATTTTTTGATAGATGCCAAGGTGCCTCGCTCCGAACGCAATAGCATTCCATTGCTTGTTTGTGGCGACGAGATTTTGTGGGTCATCGGCTACACTACCAGCGACACTTTCAAGATCAAATCTGACACACGGCAATATCTCTACGTACATTATGTCAGCGACCAAACTTCCTCCTGAATCCGTTCTCATCTCTGAATCCTGTCTTCAGAACCGCATTCGTGAACTTGGAACGCAGATTTCCACCGATTATGAAAATCGAGAGTTAGTCCTCCTCGGCGTACTCAGAGGGAGTGTGCTATTTTTCGCGGACCTCTCCCGCGCTATCTTTCGCGCGCAGCTTACAGATTCGGGTCGAGAAGTCCAGGTCTGCTTTGAATTCGTACAACTTACGAGTTATCATAACAGCAGAAAACCGTCAAGGGTCCAACTGATCCGCGGCGGCAGCGATTATCTTGAACAGCGGCACGTCCTCATCGTTGAGGATATTGTTGATACTGGACACACGCTGAAGGCTCTTTCTGAACACATCCGAACGTTGAACCCGAAAACCGTTAAGGTCTGTACACTACTTGACAAACCTTCTCAACGCCAAGTACCTGTCGCTATCGACTATATCGGTTTTGAAATCCCTGACGCGTTTGTAGTCGGGTATGGACTTGATTACGCACAGCAGTATCGAAACCTGCCCTACATCGCTCGATTGAAAGAGACTTAAGTCGCTCCAATCAACGATATAGACGATAAAGTGTCTCAATATTCGGTGCAAAACACCGTTTTTATTTTTTTATTGACAATAATTAACATTATTTGGTATAATACTTAGAGAATACAGCATTAATAGGACTTACGCACTCCCCTGGTAGATGCGGTTTCTAACCGCACCGAACCCTGATAGAAAGTGCCTTTATTATATCAAAATAGGCGTTCTGAACCAATTTTGCGTAAGTCCTAATTAAATTAAAAGGAGATTTATGATGCGTAAATGCGTTTCGTTTGCCCTATGTAGCGTTTTGATCACAGCATTCATCTTTTTCACACAAGCACAAATGTCGGACAAAGCACAACTGGGGCGCGAACTTTTTCACGATCCAACCTTTAAAGGTACAATTGACCCTGCTAAAGCAACCGGGCTTACCTGTGCAAATTGCCACGCGGATTTCGATGAAACCGAAAACCCAGATGGTGTCATTCGTGCAGGGCATAGCGTCGTTGGGGTCCCGCACCGTGGAGAAGCAAAAGGTGGAATGATCAAAGGCGCAGACTTTGCACGCGCAGCGGGCGGCGGCGGCTTCTGTTACGAGCATTTCTTGCAGAGGGTACCAGGCGATAAAGTTAATCCTACCGCAATTCCAGCAGAACATGCCGAAGCACTCATGGCTTATTTTGAAACTATCTCTGGGGACAATAAAGGCCCTGAATTTGAAATCGCCATGCTTGATGACGCTGCCAAAAAGGCAGCCGGTGAAAAAATCATCGCTATGAGCGGTGATGCAAGCAAAGGCTGGCAACTTTTCGGGCGCGCATGCGTTACTTGTCACCCATCTGCTAAAAAAGCTGGTATCGGTCCTCAACTCGTTCGCCCCAGAGCACCGCGCAATATCGATGCGACAATGACGCGCTGGGCTACCAAAATCCGAGGCGGCGGTTCTCTCATGCCGTTTTATGCCCCAGACATTCTCAGCGACCAAGACATTGCCGACATCATTGCTTTCTTGCGCGATCAAATAGAAAACACAGGAAAATAATCTATAATTAATTCCGGCTGGGATCAACCGCCCAGCCGAACTTTTTATTGTCGAATTTATTGATTTTGTAACCAACTCTCTTCACTATCCGTTATTTGTCAACAAATCTATAATTTGTAACGATTAGGGCATAATTCGCAAACTCGTTCGGTTTTTAATATTATTGACGGCTTTAGAACACGTACCTATTGAATAAGAACCGCGAGAAAATACGAACCGCTATTTGTCCGAGTTTGAAAATCCCCTTGTTGATATTTAACTCAGCTGATATGAAGAGAGGGTGGTACCATGCAAGCATCTCGAACTGACATATTTTTCTACATGTCCCTAATAGGTGTTTATATTCTCCTAATAGGCCTTGTACTAAGTTTAACAGGCTGCGGCGGTAGCAATCTAAAAAATCCTGTCTCAGAAGAGGAGACTACGGCAGAAAGTATTAACGCCACAGACGATGTTGTTGAACTTACACAAACTCCAGATGTCGCGGAGCCAAAATTGGTGTCCGATCTGGATGTAAAAGTCACTGTTACGAAAAAAACGGTGCAACCCGGTGAAGCGATAGAACTGACTGCCTCAGTGAAAGAAGTTAGAGGTACGAGTGTCACGCTAAATTGGTTGAACATTACCCAGTTTGGGAAGCTTTCTGCCGCTACTGAAAATCCTGTCACTTGGGCCGCTCCTCAAACCCTAAATGGAGAGAAT
>VXZK01000191.1 GCA_009845545.1 Candidatus Poribacteria bacterium | reverse complement strand
GAATAAGAAATAAGAAACTGAAACCTGTTTTTTAACGTTACACTAAAGGAATAGATGCGATGGACGCGAGAACACTGTCTCTACCGATTAGCACTTTAGACTACAAACAACCCGCTACGGTGCCAATTGGATCTCCTGTCTCTATTGTGATTGATATGATGCAGGAGGGCGGACGCGGGTGTGTTCTCGTCGTTGATGAAGATGAACAATTGGTCGGAATCATCACCGAACGGGACTTGCTGCAGCATGTCAGTGGGCAGCGCGCCGCGCCTACAGAATTTAAGGTTGAACAGGTAATGACACCGGAACCAGAAACCCTTCGCGCCAGTGACCCGATAGCCTTCGCGTTAAACTTGATGCACCTCGGACATTTCCGTCATTTACCGCTCTGCGTCTGGGACGACCAAGGCGAAGCATACCCCATTGGCATAATTTCGACCCGTGATATTCTCGAACATATCGCTATATTTATAGAACATCAGGATTAGGAGGCGTAACCGTGCTATATGACTTGGCTATTGACGAAGAATTAGAGCAGATGGACGAAGATGCTGCGTTAAAAGCATGGAGCGCGCAAGAAATTCAGGTTTCCCTAAAAGATCTGATGCGTCCCATTGTCACGATTGACATTACCTATAGTGCTAACGAGGCGATTGACCTGCTCTTAACAAACAAGATCGGCGCGGCACCGGTTATCGAAAACGGCTTACTCCGCGGAATTTTTAGTGAGCGAGATGTACTCAACAAAATTCTCAACAAACAGATCGGAAATCTGGATGTTATCAGTGTTAAAGAGTTCATGATAGCGGATCCACAAACAGCAAAACCGGAAGATTCGTTGAATACCGCGATTCTCTATATGGCGCGAGGTGGTTACCGACACGTCCCCATTGTTGATACTGAGAATCGTCCGCTCGGCATGGTATCCATTCGTGATGTGATCTCCTATCTCATAGAAGAATTCCCGCAAGAAGTCTTAACGTTACCTCCGAGACCCGTTCGCGATGCATTTAAAGCCCGCGAAGGCGCGTAGACGTTTAAAACATATCATATTTTCAGGTGCGGTTCCCGAGTGCGAACCCAATGATTTAATATCCTGAAGGCATGCCTCCCCAGCGCGCACCTATTACATAAAAAAGGAAGCAATTGTGATGCGCAAGCCAGTAGAGCAAATCGAGGAAGCGACAATTCTATTTGCTGGCGACTCCGGCGATGGGTCGCAGACCATTGGCACACAAATGACAGAAACTACTGCCCTTATTGGGAACGATGTCGCTACGCTCCCCGACTATCCCGCCGAGATTCGCGCACCCGCTGGATCATTAGCCGGTGTGTCTGGGTTCCAACTCCACTTCTCAAGCGAACAGATTCATACCCCCGGGGATCTCTGTGACGTACTCGTAGCGATGAATCCAGCCGCTTTAAAGGTTCACCTCCAGAAACTTAAACCCAACGGTATTCTTATTGTAAATGAGGACAATTTTGCGCGCCGCAATCTCCGTCTCGCCGGATACGAAAGCAATCCGCTTGAAGACGGGACACTCGCGAAGTACCAAACTTTCCCAGTCGAGCTTACAAGTCTCACACGCAAATCACTCGAAGCGACAGAACTGACAACACGAGAAATGGATCTGTGTAAGAACTTCTTCGCACTCGGTATGATCCTCTGGCTCTACAACCGCCCAATGGAATATGCCATGAAATGGGTGAAAACAAAGTTCGCTAAAAAGCCGCAGTATATTGAATCAAACATCCTTGCACTCCGCGCTGGAAATATCTATTGCGAAGCCACGGAACAGTTTGCTGTCTCCTACGATGTTAAACCTGCAGTTTTTGAACCCGGTACCTATCGCAACATTGAAGGCAATTCCGCAACGGTGCTTGGACTCATTGCAGCATCGCATAAATCTGGTTTGCCGCTTGTATACGGCAGTTACCCGATAACCCCTGCAAGTGATATTCTTCACGGACTCGCGCAATACCGGAATTTTGGTGTCGTCACGATGCAGATGGAAGACGAAATCGCCGCCGTTGGGGTGGCAATCGGTGCCGCCTTTAGTGGTGCGCTCGGTGTTACTGGTAGCAGTGGCCCCGGGCTCGCGCTTAAATCGGAAGCGATTAACCTCGCAATGATTGCAGAACTCCCTTTGGTGATATGCAATATCCAACGTGCGGGGCCTTCAACAGGTATGCCGACAAAAACGGAACAGTCCGACCTTCTGCAAATGTTTTACGGTAGGAACGGAGAGTCCCCGATTCCGATCGTCGCGCCTTCACGTCCTTTTGACTGCTTTGATACCGTCTATGAAGCGTGTCGCATTGCAGTGAAATACCGAACACCGGTGATCTTCCTCTCTGACCTTTATATCGGGATGGGCGCGGAACCGTGGAAAATCCCGCACCTCTCCGATTTACCCGAAATTCGGTCAGATTTTGCGGTGAGTGCTGATACCAGTAACGGATTTGAACCGTATCTACGCGATCCAGAGACCTTGGCGCGCCCGTGGGCAAAACCCGGTACCGCCGGATTAGAACACCGTATCGGTGGTTTGGAGAAATCCGATGTGACTGGACATGTCAGTTACGATGCCGAAAATCATGAAAAAATGGTAGAAATCCGTGCAGAAAAAGTCGCACGCGTCGCCAATGATTTGCCACCGACAGAAGTATTCGGTGCACAGGAAGGTGAAATCCTTCTACTCGGTTGGGGCGGTACTTACGGCGCGCTCCGAACCGCTGTGGAAAACTGCGTCGCCGAAGGACTCCCGATAGCACACGTCCATCTCCGCCATCTCAACCCTTTCCCTCATGACTTGGCCGACATTCTCAACAGATTCAAGCGGATTTTAATCCCTGAACTCAACAGTGGTCAACTCCGCCAACTCATCCGTAGCACCTATCTCATCGATGCTATTGGGTTTAACAAGGTGCAGGGACACCCGTTCCATGTTTTTGAATTAGAATCTAAAATTGATGAGGTACTTAATGAAATAGGACACCTTTAGCCTTGAACGCCCATTCGAGGTCTTTAAAAGGCGGTAACACACCATGAAAAAGAAAAGAAAAGCCCGCATTCCTGCTGGGGCACCCACCCTCACAAAAGATGATTTCGTATCCGACCAAGACACACGCTGGTGCCCGGGGTGTGGTGACTACTCCATCCTTGCCCAGACACAACGCATTATGCCTGAACTCGGCATTCCTAAAGAAAATATCGTCTTTATCTCCGGTATCGGGTGTTCAAGTCGGTTTCCATATTACATGGACACCTACGGTTTTCATACCATCCACGGCAGAGCACCGACGATCGCCTCTGGTGTGAAAATGGCGAACCCCGATCTCTCTGTATGGGTGATTACAGGCGATGGAGACGCGCTCTCAATCGGCGGTAACCATTTCATCCATCTGATGCGTCGGAATTTCGATGTTAACGTGCTGCTGTTCAATAACCGTATCTACGGACTCACGAAAGGGCAATACTCTCCGACATCCGAACAAGGCAAAGCGACAAAATCCACGCCGCTTGGATCCTTAGATACACCGTTTAATCCAATCAGTCTTGCCTTAGCTTCAGGGGCAACGTTCGTTGCACGTTCCCTTGATAGAGACCCAACGCACCTACGCACCATCATCAAGTCAGCATTTGAACACAAAGGCACCTCTTTCATTGAGATCTATCAAAACTGTAATATTTTTAATGATGGCACCTTCTTTCAATACACAGAAAAGGAAACAAAGGCTGACAATACGGTGTTCCTGGAACATGGTGAACCCCTCGTTTTCGGTGCGCAACACGATAAAGGTATCCGACTCAACGGATTCCAGCCCGAAGTCGTCAAGACCATAAACGGCGAATATACCACCAATGACCTCATCATCCACGATCAGTACGCTGAGGACACCACCTTGGCCAACTTCCTCGCGGGGATGAGCGACACACCTGATATGCCACATCCGATGGGTATCTTCCGCAGTGTCCGTCATCCGTGTTATGAAGATATGATGACAAACCAAATCCGTACCGCAAAAGAACGGATGGGCGAAGGCAACCTCAACGCGCTCCTTCACGATGGTGAAACGTGGACGGTGCCATAAGTATTGTCCAGATATTCGTTTCAACACGGTTATTAAATCTGACAGGAGTCCAACCATGAAGGTTTATATTTTGACCGACTTGGAAGGCGTTGCAATGGTATCCCGCTTCAGTCAAACCCGTGAAGAAGGGCCCCAGAAACAGACAGCCATGGGATTATTGACGCAGGAAGTAAATGCGGCTGTTGATGGGATTCTTGATGTCAACGCTGACGCAGAAATCGTGGTCTGGGATGGACACGGGACTGGCGGGATTGATGTGCTCAAGTTTCATCCGAAGGCGAAGTTAATTGCGCGGGGACCGATTCGTCCACCCTACTATCTTGACGCGAGTTATGATGCGCTCTTTTTCGTAGGGCAACACGCCATGGCAGGGACACCAAACGCGCCGTTGAGCCATACATATTCCTCCTTGTCAATTGAATACTATAAACTCAATGAGGAACTGATTGGAGAATTCGGATGCTGTGCAGCACTCGCTGGCACTTTCGATGTCCCGACGGTTTTCATCTCTGGCGACGATAAAGCCGTCATAGAAGCGAAGCAGCTTATACCTAACATTTACGGCGTTGAAACGAAACAAGGACTCGGACAGGAACTCGCGCTGCATCTTTCACCACAACGGTCGCGAGAACTGATTCGCGAAACTGCTGCTGCTGCGTGCCGAAATATCGCTGAGATTGCGCCATTGAAAATCGATCCGCCTTATGAATTTGAAGTCCGGGTACTTGAAGGTAAATCCATTGACGGTTACCTGAAACGCGGTGCAGCCAAGATTGATGATCGCACGGTTCGTTGGCACAGCGATGACCTTTGTGCGCTGTCCATTTAACGCTAAAGAAATCCCACCTATCTGAATTTATCTTTATCGACCACCCACAACAAATTGTCTGAATCTCCCCAAACAACCGACCTTTCCCTTGACTTTACGCGCCAAACTCTGGTATCCTTTTATAGGACTTATACAATACAATCTTCTATCAGCACACATTATAAGCACGGCATATCATATCGGATTTATAACATGGATACTTTTGACTGTGAACTGAAACAGCAGGTTATCTACGGTGATAACACGATTGAAAGGCTCGGTGAACTGACCCGCTCACTCGGCGGTAGTCGGGTTCTGGTTACGACAGACCCTGGCATCGAAAAGGCAGGCATCCTGGCGAGAGCCGTCTCAGCGTTGCAAAGCGAAAGGATCACTGCTTACGTTTATGCCGATGTCACGCCCAACCCGACGACAGAAGATGTCGAAGCCGCCGTTAGCGTCGCGAAAACCAATACACCGATAGATCTTATTATCGGACTTGGTGGTGGCAGCTCAATGGATTGCGCGAAAGGTGCGAATTTCCTGTTCACAAACGGCGGCAAAATGTCGGACTATTGGGGCACCAACAAAGCGACAGAACCGATGTTGCCGTCTATCGGGATCCCGACAACTATCGGCACCGGCAGCGAGGCGCAGTCCTTCGCGCTCATCTCACAACCAGAAACACATATTAAAATGGCGTGTGGCGATAAAAAGGCGCGTTTCGGTACCGTCATTTTGGACCCGACACTCACCAAAACTTTGCCGAAACCGATCGCAGCGATTACCGCGATAGATGCCATCGCACACGCTGTTGAGAGTTTCGTTTCAACCCGACACAACCCGATGTCCCGGATGTTCGCACGACACGCCTGGGAATTGCTAAACACGAACTTTGAGGCATGCCTTGTTGAACAACACAGTGCCGCAGCACGCAGCAAGATGCTGTTTGGTGCCTACCTCGCCGGACTTGCGATCGAAAATTCGATGCTCGGTGCTGCACACGCTTGTGCCAACCCGCTGACAGCGCGATACGACCTCATTCACGGCGTTGCAGTCGCGTTGATGCTACCGCATGTCATCCGATTCAACAGCAGCGTCGCGGGAGAGGCATACCGTGAACTGCACCCGGACGGCGACTTAGCAGACAGAATTACTGCGCTCAAGCAGATTGGCAATTTACCGAACAGACTTCGGGATTATCCTGTCCAATACACGATAGGCACAACAGACTTGCCGACATTGGCAACGGAAGCGGCGACACAGTGGACAGCACAGTTCAACCCGCGCCCTGTGAATGTTAGCGATTTTATGAAACTTTATGAACAGGTTTATTGAAATACAAGTAGATAAGTGGAATCTTACATATCCTAAAAAGCCAAAAGCTGCAGCACATCGGTGTGTGCCTGCTATTGTCCTCATTCTTGTCCTACTGCTTAACATTGCAAACATAACGCTGGGCAACTGGGTAAGTTTTCGTGGGAACCCACAACTCACGGGTGTGGCGGATTCCGAACTCGCTGACAATCCCGAATTGCTCTGGACTTTTCAAGCAGGAGACATGATTGAGTCCACCGCTGCGGTCGTTGATGGGACGGTCTATGTGGGTGCGTTGGATGGTCTCCTCTACGCAATTCATGCCGAAACGGGCGAAAAAAGATGGACCTACCAGACGAACAGTTCAATCAAAGCATCACCCGCTATACACAATGGAGTCGTCTATTTTGGTGATGGTGATGGTGTCTTTCATGCGGTGGACATTAACACCCACGCAATGAAATGGCAGTTTCAGACAGAGGGTGAAATTATATCATCGGCAAATTTTGCTGGCGACCGTGTGCTGTTTGGCTCCTACGACGGATTTCTCTACTGCCTCAACACCGAAAATGGAGCGTTGGTCTGGAAATTTGAGACGGAAGGGTATGTCCATGGGACCCCTGGTGTCTGGACTCAACCCGCGCGCGGCTCTGGTGATACCAAGAACTTCGTGATTGTCACCGGATGCGACAGTTATCTTCGTGTTATCAATATCGACGATGGCACACAGACTGAACAGGTAGACCTCGGCGCGTATGTCGCTGCAAGCCCTGCAATTTCACAAAATAGTGTCTATTGTGGCACGTATGGCACTGAAATATTGGGGGTTGCGTTAGATACAGGGGAGATCGCGTGGCAGTATCGGCATCCGAAACGGCAATTTCCATTCTTCGCCTCAGCCACCGTCACCAAGGACAGTGTTATTATTGGCGGACGCGATAAGATGGTGCACGCCCTCTCGCGGGAGACCGGCGAACCGATATGGACTTATACTACCAAATCCAGTATTGAGTCCTCCGCTGTTATTGCTGGCACGCATGCTTTTTTCGGAACGACTCGTGGGGTGTTTATCGCTTTAGATATTACGACTGGAGAATCGGTATGGGAATTCGCAACAGGTTCATCTATCGTTGCTTCACCGAGCGTCTCGGATGGTAAAATTTACATTGGTACAGAAGATGGAATTCTTTACTGCTTTGGAGAAAAATAGATCATGTCTAAAACACAGTTAAACACGGGTTCGCAAGCAACACCCTTAGCGGAACCTGCAACGGCAGGCATAGATTCAAAGGATACAACCGTAGGAAGCGTTTTTGTTTCCAACTACCCACCCTATTCCACATGGGGTGAATCTGATGTGCCAGAGGTGCATCGCGCACTCAACGAATCCCCGCGTCCAGACGCGACCTTAGGGCTTTACCTCCATATCCCTTTCTGTCGGAAACGGTGCAAATTCTGTTATTTTCGTGTCTATACAGACAAAAACAGTTCCGAAATTGACACCTATCTGAACGCACTCGGAAAAGAGATCGAACTTTATAGCGAACAACCCGCAATCGCAGGTCGTCCGCTAAGATTCGTCTATTTTGGCGGTGGCACACCGTCCTATATCAGTGTCAAACACTTGACGGCTCTCGTTGATAGAGTGAAACGGGCGATGCCGTGGGACGCAGCCGAAGAGATAGCATTTGAGTGTGAACCCGGCACCTTGACAGAAAAAAAACTCGATGCCATCAAAGAAATCGGTGTAACGCGTTTAAGTCTCGGCGTTGAGAATCTGAACGACGAAATCCTCGCTGAAAACGGCAGAGCACATCTTTCCAAAGAGGTCTATCGTATCGCACCGTGGATAAAGACTTTGGCATTCGATCAAGTGAACATCGACCTCATTTCAGGCATGATAGGCGAAACATGGGAGAGTTGGCGCGAAACCGTTAAAAAAACAGTTGAACTTGATCCGGATAGTGTCACCGTCTATCAACTTGAATTGCCGTTCAATACCGTTTATTCCAAGGACATCCTCGGTGGCGATGCACTACCGGTGGCGGATTGGAAACTCAAGCGAGAGTGGCACCAATACGCCTTTGAACAGTTCACACAAGCCGGTTACACACAAGCCAGCGCGTACACCGTCCTCAAGAAAGATAAAAACTGTCAATTCGTCTATCGCGACGCAGTCTGGCAGGGCAGCGATATGATAGGCACAGGTGTCGCCTCTTTCTCACATCTCAGCGGGATCCATTTTCAGAACGCCCCTTCATGGGGCGACTATCTCGGTAATCTTGCAGCAGACAGTCTTCCAGTCTACCGCGCACTGAAACCGACGGAATCGGAACGCTTGACCCGGGAAATGATATTGCAGCTCAAACTTGGCAAAATCAGTCCTTCTTACTTTAAAACGAAATTCAACGCAGACATCCTTGAGATTTTCGCTGAAGCCTACGAAAAACTGCAAAACGACGGTATGCTGCGCGTCAACGCTGGATCAGATGAAATCCAACTGACACAGCGCGGCCTGCTCCAAGTGGATAGTTTGCTGCCAACGTTCTATGCCCCGGAATATCAGAATACGCGATACACCTAATACATGGATATACAAACACAATTACACCGCCTCCGTGAGATGCTCACTCCGGTGTTAGAGACAAATGCATTCTATCGACAAAAACTCACCAATGCCGGGATTACAGATCCAAACGATGTGCAAACACTGGCGGATTACCGGCAGCTGCCCTTCACGACAAAGGAAGAACTCAGCGCAGATCAGGTATCGCATCCGCCTTACGGCACGAACCTCACCTTTCCGTTAGAGCAGTATACCTGTCTCCACCGTACCTCCGGCACAACAGGTTCACCGTTGCGATGGTTAGATACCGCAGAATCGTGGGACTGGTGGGGAAAATGTTGGCAAGACATCTATCGCGGTGCAGGCGTGACCTCGGCGGATCGTCTGATGATCGCCTTTTCGTTCGGTCCGTTTATCGGTTTTTGGAGTGCCTATCACGGCGCGCAGCAGCTTGGGGCGCTCACAATTCCAAACGGTGGTATGACTTCCGAGCAGCGGATACGTGCCATCCTCAGCAACGATATAACAGTGCTTATAGCAACCCCGACATACACGCTTCGACTTGCCGAAGTTGCTGAACAAGACGGTATAAACCTTAGCGAAGCGTCTTCAGTGCGGGTCACTATCCATGCAGGCGAACCCGGCGCGAGTCTATCGGCAACAAAAGAACGGATTGAAACCCATTGGGGTGCGCGTGCTTACGACCACGCCGGTGCAACGGAAGTCGGAGCATGGGGTGTGATGTGCGAACCACAGGCGGGTCTCCATCTCAACGAAGATGAGTTTATCTGCGAAGTGCTCGATCCAGAGACGGGCAGTTCAGCAGATGAAGGCGAGTTAGTGATTACCAATTTAGGGCGCGTCGGTATGCCGGTAATCCGCTATCGGACGGGTGATTATGTTAAACTCAAATTGGGGCGGTGTGAATGTGGTAGAGAGAGCCGTGTCCTTGACGGTGGCGTTATCGGACGGATAGACAATGCACTCATCATTCGCGGACTGAATGTATACCCAGCAACGCTTGAAAATATCATCCTCAAGTTCCCGGATGTCCAAGAGTTTGCTGGGCGCGTTTACGGAACAGGCACCCTCGATGAACTCGAAATCCAGATTGAATCCACACACCCGAATCCTAATGATACTGCCACTGCTGTTGCTGCTGCGATCCGAGATGATTTAGGTCTGCGTGCCATCGTGAAAACGGTACCGATTGGAACGTTACCGCGATATGAACTCAAGTCGAAACGTTTCACCGATGAACGAACTTCGTGAATAGCATACACTGGTTCGTAGTAGCGCAATTCATTGCGCGTGGGACACAGCACATTGAAATCAAGCACCCCCGTTTATTCACCAATTAAGACTTACGCATTCCTTTGAATTGTGTTATAATATCGTATTATAATGACATTAACACCTTTGAAACAAGCAGAGATAGCATTCAAGCAGAGATAGCATTGTGGAATTTAGTTGGGACAAGCAGAAAAATGAAGTGAACTTCCAAAAGCATGGAATTCGTTTTGAAGAAGCAGTACTTATTTTTAAAAGTGTACACTTCACAAGAGTTGATTCTAGGGATTATTACGATGAACACAGACAAGCAAAAATTCGAGAAATTACCATCGGAGCACTTGGAGGTGGAGCGGTGTTGGTAGTTTGTCACACAGACCGAAACGGTCAGACTCGAATCATCTCTGCCAGAAAAGCAACACCCAAAGAAAGGAGAAAATACAATGAGGCTTTCAAAAACACGGCTTTCTGAAATTGAGAACCTACCTGATGATACGATTGATACATCGGACATCCCTGAACTTGATGATGATTTTTGGGAAAACGCTCGACGAATTGTTCCAGAAAATTACCTTCAGATTGAACAAGAGGTCTTGGAGTGGTTCAAGGGGCAAGGTCAGAATTACCACGAACAGATAAACACAGTGCTTCGAGCGTATATGGAAGCACATAGGTAAATTGACAAATGACTGCCTTGGTGCCATAATGGTATTTCCGAGGTTATAATTGTTTAGGGGTTGACGACTAAAATGGCAGACTATGAAATTGACGAAATTCGCAGAATTCGATGGGAAATCTCCGAGCGATTTGATCATGATGTCGACAAACTGATCGCTCACTATCAAGCATTAGAGGGAGAATACCGGAAGTCTGGCAAATACAAATTTGTGGATCCACCGGATAAGAAACCAAAAGTTACGAAATCGGATGACGAGAAAGCTGCGGATTGAGTAGCGAATTTTTCTATTTCCGCAATAAAGTCTACGAAACTAAGATGTCAAAACTTTTAGATAGGCTAAATCCATCCCAACGAGAAGCTGTTACACATACAATAGGTCCCCTCTTAATTATCGCAGGCCCTGGCTCAGGTAAAACGCGGACGATTGTTCATTCTATCGCTTATGCTATAGAAAATGGTGTACAACCAGACCGAATCTTGGCATTTAGTTTTACTGGAAAAGCCTGTGAGGAATTAAGAGAACGAGTAACAAGATTTGTAGGGCAAGAAGAAGGGCAACTCGTTAATATCTCTACGTTTCATAGTTTCTGCCGCGGGGTTTTGAGAGAGGATATTCAGAAACTCCATAAAGGTTACACGCGGAACTTTAAAGAGTTAAAGGCGGAAGACCAGAAAAAAGAGATTAGGAAACAGATCGGAAAGGTTCTAGCACAGATTAATCATCTCCAGCACCATAAGTTTTTTAACACAAAGGACATTCTTGATTTTATCACTCGCTGCAAATTGCATTTCATCCTGCCTCCGGAAGCGGGAGAGCGCGCCCTAAATCCCGAAATGCCTCCTGAAATATCACGGGCCTACATAGAGATTTACGAAAGGTACGAATCGGTGCTTGAGACTAACAAGTGGATTGATTACGCGAACCAGCTGCTCCTCGCAAACGAACTCCTCAGAGATGTTGATGACGTTAAGACAAAATGGCAAGAAAAGTTTGAACTCATTTTCGTAGATGAGTACCAAGACACTAACCGTGTCCAATATAGCATCATTAAAACCCTTGCTGAGAAGCATCAGAATCTACGTGTTGTTGGTGATGATGACCAAGGGATTTACAGTTTCCAAGGAGCTGACATCCAAAACATACTGAACTTTGAGAAGACTGCTAAGATAATCTCGCTTGGACAAAATTATCGTTCCACACAAAAGATAGTTGATGCATCTCGTGCTTTAGCAGAATTTAATCCAGACCGACGAGACAAGGATCTGTTTACACAGAACCTTGAAGGCGAAAAAGTAAAACATCTCCAATGTAAAAACGAGGAAGAAGAGGTTACTACTATTACCTCTTTTATCATTCGTGCTATTCGTGCTATCCGATATGGTTGGAGTTCTAAAGATTTTGCTATTTTATGTCGTCTTAATAGCCAAATTGATGAGTTTAAAACTGCTTTTAATGCTTTGGGAATTTCTCCGGACAATGTACCTGTCATGACAATCCACAAATCGAAAGGTTTGGAATTTCCAAATGTGTTTGTAGTTGGGGTATGCAAAGATTTGTTACCTTTGACAGGAAACGATCAAAATGAAGAGCGACGGTTGTTATACGTAGCAATGACTCGTGCTCAGAACTGGTTATGCCTATCGTCTTATGAGGGGAATGCAAGTTTAAATGTGAACGGTAGATCTCCGTTTTTAGATGAAATTCCGCAGCATTTCCTTGAACCTACACAGTTCTTAAGTGACTTTCATATCCCGCTGAAACCTATAAAATCTGAAAAAACAGAATCGTCAACAGTGGTTGAAGAACTGTTAGATTCTACAACACTCTCACCTATTAGACCAGAAATCGTCCTTGGTATTGATCCTGGCAAGATTGATGCTATTATTAGTGGTCCAAATGTTGGCTGGGCAGTTACTGAGAAATCATCCAATGGTTACACTGTTGTTGATTGTGATACCGAGAGACCAAAAGGGGCATCGGATGAAAAATTTAAACATATTGAGGATAAAATTAACAAACTAATAGCATTACATTCGCCAGATGCAATTGCAGTCGAGAGACTTGAAGGTGCTACAGATAGCGGGTTAATCGGTGTTGCTGGTTGTGTGGGACTGGTCAGATCTATAGCCAATCAACATGGAATCGAATATGCTTCTTATTCACCACAGCAGGTTAAATATGCTGCTACAGGCAATAGAAAAGCTTTAAAAAAAGAACAGGAACAGGTCCAGGAAGGGGTTAAAAGGCGTTGCAACTTCCCGATTGTTCAAAATATTGATAATATAGACGATCATTCTGCTGACGCAATTGCGGTGAGCCTCTGTTATCTTGACAGTTATCTCAACTCTTCTCGTCTTCAATGGAAAAAAAGAAAGCAAGAACATTATGAGTCCGGTTTCGTTTACTTGGGCAATGGACAATATGATGCAGCAGTTATCGCATTTAAGGAAGCAATAAACATCGATCCTTTTTATACAGAGGCACACTGTGGATTGGGACGAGCGTACTTTGGACAGAATAAACTCATAGAGGCGGAAAACTCAGCGAACAAGGCTTTAAGATTTGATCCGAAATATCAATCAGCACAGGAACTCTTGAATACTATAAAACAAGAGTACTACAAGCGAGGTGTCGCCTATATAGAAGACAATGAATATGGCAAAGCGATAAACCTTTTGCTGAAGGCAAGTAATATTGAGCCAAATGATAAAAAAGTTTATACAAGTCTTGGTCGTGCCTATTACTGGCAAGACGATTATACTAATGCTGCAAGTTGTTATCAAAAGGCTGTTGACCTTGACCCAAGTGATAAAACTGCCTATAGTAACCTTGGCAATGCTCATTATTGGATAGGGGCATATGCCAAAGCCAGAAGTTCTTTCCAAAAGGCAAAAAATATCGATCCGAATTGCGAAAAGACGCGTTACTACCTTGCACGTACTTATCTTGAACTCGGCGAGCTGGAAAAGGCAAAATCTTTATGTATCGCTTCAACTTATCAATCTGCACGTGAACTTTTGAGTAAATTGGTTAAAATAGAACAAGCCATCCCTACTGATATGATTCTGATCCCCGCGGCCAAATTTCAAACAGATAGTACGGACAAGGAAACTTCGTCAGGCAAAAATTCTAGACGCTTGGACAACCTTGTCGCAGAACTATCGAGTTTTCCGTTTTCTATTGATTTTGAAGAAAAAGTTACAACACGGAATTCTCTCGTACAACCAAGATATCCTGAACGAAGGGTCATAACTATGATTGAACGGAATAATTTTAACCTTGATGGCTTTTATATTGATAAGTCCGCTGTCACCAATGTGCAGTATTTACAATTCCTTAATGCTAATCCGCAGTGGGGTAAAGACCATATCGATAGAAAGTATCATAACGGCCACTATTTGAAACATTGGAATGGGAGTAATTATCCAAATGGGGAAGCGGAGCGTCCTGTTGTTTATGTGAGTTGGTACGCAGCAATGGCTTATGCAGAATGGATAGGGAAGCGTTTACCAACGGAAACAGAGTGGGAAAAAGCAGCAAGCTGCGGATTATATGTTGGGACAAGCAAGGTGTGGGAATGGTGTCTTGATAGATATGATAAAAAGGATCGCGTGTTGCGCATTGATTCTTCATCTCGCGGCAAGGGTGCCCCCACGGATACGTACTACAGCATTGGTTTCCGTTGCGCGAAATCTGTAATTTCTTGAATTTCCATGACTTTACACTTTAAGATGGCAATCTTTATTTACAAAAACATAGCATCTGATCACCGACTATTATAGTAGTATCCGGACAAAAATATTTTATCCTATAGACAACAAATCTATGAACACACACCACACCTACGACACCATCGTTATCGGGGGCGGACCTGCGGGAAGTACCGTTGCGACACTTGTTGCTGAACACGGGCATCGCGTGCTGCTGCTCGAACGGGCAACGACACCGCAATTCAAAATCGGTGAATCGCTGATTCCTGCAACATACTGGACCTTCAAACGGCTCGGTATGCTCGAAAAACTGCGGACAAGCCACTTCCCCCAGAAGTATAGCGTACAGTTCTATTCGCGCACCGGCAGAGGCTCCACGCCGTTCTATTTCTTCCAAACCAATCCACACGAGAGTGCCGTCACATGGCAGGTCCTGCGGAGTGAATTCGACCAGATGCTCTTGGATAATGCCAAAGAGAAAGGTGTTGAAGTCCGTCGCGGGATAGGCGTGCGCGAAGTCCTTTTTGAAGGCGACACAGCAACCGGTGTCGTTACACAGAACACGGACGGCACTCGCGAAACCCTTCATGCAACTGTCATTGTCGATTCTACTGGGCAGCGGTCGCTCATCGGTAAGCAGCTGAAACTGAACACAATAGAGCCGAACCTCAAAATGGCATCGCTCTTCACGCACTACGAAGGCGGTCATAGAGACGAAGGCATCGATGAAGGCGCGACACTTATTTTGCACACCGAAGAGAAAGATTCTTGGTTCTGGTCAATCCCACTGCCATATAACCGCACGAGCATCGGTGTTGTAGGTGAATTGGACTACCTACTTCAAAACCGAAGAGATGCTAACGGTAAACTTAACGCTCAGAAAATCTTCACCGAAGAGCTCAATAAATGCATACCCCTGAAGCAACGACTTGAAGATGCGAAGCAGCTACTCCCGATCCAAACGACTAAAGATTTTTCTTACCGCGCCAGCCGTATCGCAGGCAATCACTGGGTATTGGTAGGCGATGCCTTCGGATTCTTGGATCCTGTCTACTCAACCGGACTATTTTTGGCACTCAAATCGGGGGAGATGGCAGCGGATGCGATCATTGAAGCCTTCCGAAAAAACGATTTTTCCGAAGCGCAGCTTGGGAGTTTTGGACCGGCGTTTGTGGACGGTATGGAGGCATTTCGGAAACTTGTTTACGCTTTTTATACAAAAGAGTTCAGCTTTGCGCGGTTTCTATCAGAACACCCGGAACATCAGGGGGGTATCGTTGACATTCTGAGCGGTGATGTGTTTAGAAAAGACGTTACACACATCTTCCCGGCGATGGCAGAAATGTGTCCACTGCCCCCTGAGATATCGCTCGATTAATATAGAACACGCGCCACATATCTATAGGAGAATTTCATGAGATCAATCACGTCCTATCTATCCATTACGGCTCTTATTTTCGCCCTCAGCATCGGGTTCGGGTGCGATAACGCACAAAAACGTCAACCTGCCGAGGGTGAGAAGGCAGAAGCAAAGCGTGTCCACATCAGCATTGGGACGGCCCCGACAGGTGGTGCCTTTTTCGTCGTCGGTAGTGCAATCGCTGCTGTCGTTGGCGATAATACTTCAGAAACCGGTTGGGAAGTGACCGCCGAAAGCACGAAAGGCACCCAGGAAAATATCCGTCGCCTTGTGAGTGGCGAGCTGGAGTTCGCACTTGCAAACGCCGCGATCTCGTACTTCGCTGTGCGTGGCGAAGGCGCGTGGAAAACGGAACATCCCGTCCGTGCCGTTATGACACTTGCTCCGAACGTCGGTCTGTTTATTACACCGCAGTCCTCTGGTATCCGTAAAATTCAAGATTTCGCGGGAAAACGGATTGTCGTTGGTCCCGCAGGCGCGGGTTTTGAGTATTTCCTCAGACCAATATTGGCCGCACATGGCATCACTTACGAAGATTTTTCACCGCTTAACAGCACTTACATCGGAGCGAAGGATCTGTTAGCCGACGGTTCCGCTGCTGCAGCATTCATGGGCGGTGCGATCCCAACGCCAGCAGTCATACAAACCGTTACGTCCCAAGACATCTTTTTTATTCCGTTCGATGAAGCAGCGAAACAATCTCTCTTTGAAAAGTACCCCTTCTTTAACGCGATAACTATCCCTGCCGATACCTATAAAGGACAGACAGAGCCGTTTGCGAGTATGAACGTGGGTTCAATGCACCTGATCACTGCCGAGACAACTGATGAACGGACGGTTTATGAATTCACGAAAACCTTGTACACCCATCGCGCAGAAGTCGTCAAGATACATAAAGCTGGGAAAGCGATTAATCCGATAAACATTGTCAAAAACGTAGGTACACCCTTTCATCCCGGTGCGATCCGCTTCTACCGCGAAATCGGTATCTGGGAGGAATAAAACCTCCATCGTTCTATAATCTTCACAAAATCATGTCCGTTTCTGTCTCTAAAGCGCGTTATTAATAATTGAGCCGCAAATAGGCACATTTTACGTGCCTAAATCAGACAGTGAGAATTCCATACAAAATTTTCACTGTCTTTTTTCGCGTTAGAGGTCTCTATATAAACAGCGTGTATAACCGGTTCTCCGAAAATACGTAGACATTTACCGGTAGGCACACTTTGTAAATTCATGAAATACAAAAACTTGGAGACCAAGATGAATTCAAAAGGGCGTATTGATCATAACGCATTCCCACAAGACAGAACAGATGTCCAACATCCACCCGTTAACCTCTATCCAGGTCAACACTTGCACGGCTTTGAGGTAAAAGCCATCACACCCATTGACGAATTGCGAGCGGTGGCAATAGAACTTTCACATCCACGTAGCGGTGCACGACTGATGCATCTCTACACAGACGACTCCAGAAACTGGTTTTCAATCAGTCCGATCACCCCAACACTTGATGATACCGGATTACAACATATCCTTGAGCATTCAGTGATGGCGGGATCTCGGAGGTATCCGGTAAAAGATGTCTTCTTAGAAATGATAAAGATGAGTCTCGCCAGTGCGAATGCTATGAACTTCTCTGATCATGCCTATTACTACGCTTCAAGCAATATAAAAAAGGATCTGTTCAATTTCGCAGAGATCCACTTTGATTCGGTTTTTCATCCGTTACTGACAGAGGACACTTTCAAACGTGAAGGACACCACCTTGAACCTGTTGATCCAAATCGGCCCATAGGTGATTTAAAAATAAATGGGATCGTCTACAATGAAGTGAAAAACGCTCTGTCTGCCCCAGAAGCATGCTTGGATTTTGCTGTGAGCGGTGGGCTTCTACCCGACACCTGCTATGCCCGTAATGGTGGTGGGAACTCATTGGTTATGCCTGACTTAACCTACGAACAATTGAAAACCTATCACAAAACCTACTTTCATCCGAGCAACAGTTACTTCTTCTTCTACGGCAATATACCAACAAGTGATTATCTCACATTTCTCGCTGATAAATTGGCGGCACTTCCAAAGGCTAACACAAAAGAGTTTCTACATCCCCTCCGCGCGGAAATCTCACACCAACCGAAGTGGAAATCCCCGCGAACTGTGACGGATACCTATCCAATTGGCATAGATGAATCGCTCACTGAAAAGACATACTTGATGCTCAGTTGGCTCATCGGAGAGACAACTGATCCCGAAGATGTCATCTTATGCAGTATTTTAAACCTAATTCTGCTTGGTAATGAAGGAGCACCCCTCCGCAAGGCAATCATGGATTCAAAACTCGGAACTGATATACTCAATGATTCCCAAAGAGGTTTTATAGGACCGAACAGAACTTTCCGTGTTGGTCTGATCGGAAGCGAAGCAGATCGCGTTAACGCTTTCACGGAATTGGTCGCCAATACACTCACGCAAATTGCAGATGCAGAAATTGACCAAGAGAAGGTGGAAGCCGCATTCCAACAAATCACATACGACTATCAGGAAGTTACACCGAACTTCCCGTTTCAAATGATGAAGCGTGTCGTAAACACATGGATCTATGAAAAGGAGCCGACCCTCTTTTTAAAAATGGGGACCCACCTATCTACTGTCCGACAACGTTGGAAACAAAATCCGCGTATCTTCAATGAATTGATTCGCGAGCGGCTCCTTGACAACCCGCATCGGCTGACAACGATTCTCTCCCCTGAGCCGGATATGCAGGCGCGTCTGGATGCGGAGGAGGACGCACGCCTGAAAGCAATTCAATCAGAACTCACGGATGAACAGATGAAACAGATTGCTGCTGATGCCGCGGAACTTGAACGTCTTAATGGGCAGCCCAACTCACCAGAGGATTTAGCGAAGTTGCCACAACTGAGTGTCCCTGAGCTGCCAAAAGAACCACTACACATCCCTACAACCGTTGAAACGGTTGGTGGACGTCCTGTACTTCGGAACAATATTTTTTCAAACGGCGTGAACTACCTTGTGCTAAATTTCGATTTACAAGGGTTACCATACCACCTTTGGCAGCATTTACCCAGATACACTGATGCTATCAGTAAACTCGGTGCTGGAAATATAAATTACGAACAGATGGCACAGCGTGCCGCAGCCGCTACCGGTGGATTAGAATGTTCTCCCAAATTTAGCACACACGCCCTTAACGCTAACCATCCTGTGTGGAACATGCAGTTTCATCTCAAGGCACTTGATGATAAAATAGAGGATGCCTTAGACGTTTTGCACGATTTGGTTTTCGATATGAACCCATGCGATAAAGAACGTCTATACAACGTGCTCAGTCAAGCAGTAGTAAGCTATCAGAACCAGATACACGGCTATCGCGGTCCAAGTATTGCAAATCATCATGCTGCTCGCGGACTTTCACCACAGGCATATCTGAAAGAAACCGTCTTCGGGTTGCCACAATTCCGCATGAGTGAAATGTTGCTCAAGCGTTTTGACGAATCTTATGAAGAACTCGCCGATTCTATTGAACAAATCCGCGATTTTCTATTAGTCCAAGGCCGTGTAACCGCCAGTTTTACTGGCTCTGACGTAGCCTTTGACCAGCTGCAAGGGCAGTTCGCCGAGTGGATTCGTAATATGCGCTGTGAACCGATAGCCCCAGAACCAAAAGGCTTTAAACCTAATGGTATAAAGCCGCGCGAAGGATTGGCGGCTCCCATTCAAGTAGCGCACTGCACCCAAGCGATGCCAGCACCACACTACTCGCATCCGGATTCAATCCTCTTGACCATCGGTTCACATATCCTGATGTTTGATTATATGTTACCCGAAATCCGGCTCAAAGGTAATGCCTACATTGGTGCTTTTACTTATAACCCATTTGAATCCTTGATCTATCAAAGCTCGCAATTTGACCCGCACGTTGCCCGAACACTCAACGTTTTCGCCCATACCATCGACTATGTTAAACAGATAGAGTGGACGCAATCGGATATTGATAAGGCTATTATTGCAACAGCGTCGGATTACCAAAAAACAGTCCGCCCCAGTCAAGCCTCAACCGATGCGCTCACGCACTACCTCAATGGGCAGACACGAGAAGTAATGGAAAAAAAATACGCACAACTCCGACGCGCAACACCGAAGGCGGTAAAACGAGCACTGCTCGAAACTTTGGAGGCAAACAACGATAAAGCCTCGCTTTGCGTTATCGCGAGTCGTGAAAAATTAGAAACCGAAAATCAGAAGATGGCGCAATCACTCCACATCGAAAATGTTTTTGAGTAGCATCGGGTTCACTTCAAAAGGTAGACCGATTGAAACAAGCACATACGCCGGGTAATTCAACTCGGTCTACCACAACCTATTCCAAGAACAGTTCATAGGGGCACAGGCAGGAGTCTACTTAACGTTGAAAAAGCACTTGACTTTAATGCGACTTTTCTGGTAAAATTACTGAAACACTTCTGAGTAAGGAGAACTGGGAATGGAACTAACTTTTGAAAAACATGACATCTTGCATGCGCTGCAAATACTGCAAGGTGTCGCGAGTGGGCGCAATACTTTACCGATCCTTTCAAACGTCCTGATCCAAGCCGCAGATGGAAAGATTGAATGTGTCGCAACGGATCTCGAAGTTGGGATTAAGATTAAGGTGGAAGGTGCCATTCAAGAAGATGGCGCGATTACCGTTTCCGCTAAAAAATTGGCGGATATCGTCAAAGAACTCCCCGAAGATAATGCCATCAACTTTGTAACCACGGCAAACGATCGTGTTGAAATCACTTGCGGTGCTGGTGTTTATAAGATTATTGGACTTCCGGACGAAGAATTCCCGCAACTCCCTTCTGTTGATGGGCATTCGCTGACGATTGATGGTGAAACCTTGCGCGCTGTCATCCGTAGAACCGAATTCGCCGCAGCGACAGAGGATGTTCGATACTACCTAAACGGACTCTACTTTAATTTTCTTGAAGATAAGACGGAAGTTGTTGCGACTGACGCGATATGGCTTGCACTCGCCCATTGTGAACCGTTTAAAGCACCAGAAAATGTAGAGGGATTCATCGTTCCGCTGAAAGCTGTTAAAGAGATTGAACGCACCTTCGCTGAATCGGATACAGTGCAGATCTCAATCCTTGAAAACCAGATTCTGCTCGCTGATGACAATGCCACCTTAACCACACGGCTTGTTGAAGGAGATTATCCGAAATATCAGGCACTCATCCCTGAAGCCACGACAGGTAGAGCGGTTGTCTCAAGGGAACAGTTCCTCCAAGCGAGCCGACGTGTGGCACTGCTATCAAATCCCAAAAGCCATGCGATCTGTTTAGAAATTAGTACTGAGCAGATCCATCTCTCGACGAACACACCGGAATTAGGCGAGGCACACGAGACGATCTCTGTTGAGTCCTGCAATGGACGCGAACGCATTGGGCTTGATGCACGCTTGCTGATTGAGACACTATCACACATCGAAACAGAATCCGTCGCAATTGAATTTACAACTGCGGTGACCACTGTCGCCTTTAAACCCGTGGGTGAGGATGGACATCTTTGTCTTATACACCCGATGCGCTTGGGCTCTTAGAAGAACCGGGGTCGTTTTTTCGCCGTAACGAACTGGTTTTTCGTCATACCAACATCTAACAGGAACAGTCTTGCGGATAAACAAAACAACTGTTCCGACATCACAGTCGAGACGACTTAACACACATTGAAAATGTGCTTGATTTTAACGCGGCATTTCTGTTAGAATTACTGAAATGCTTAATAGGGAAAATTGGAAATGGAACTAACTTTTGATGAAAAACATAACCTCTTGCACGCGCTGCAAGTGCTACAAGGCGTAGCGAGCGGACGCAATGTCTTACCGATCCTTTCAAACGTTCTGATTCAAGCCGTAGATGGGAAGATTGAATGTGTCGCAACGGATCTTGAAGTCGGGATTAAGATTAAGATAGAAGGTGTCATTGAAGAAGATGGGGCAATCACCGTCTCCGCTAAAAAGTTGGCGGATATCGTCAAAGAACTCCCCGAAGATAAGACGATACGCTTCGTAACCACGGCAAATGATCGTGTTGAAATTACTTGTGGTGATGGGGTCTATAAGATTATTGGACTCCCAGACGAAGAATTCCCGCAACTCCCTTCTGTTGATGGGCATTCGCTGACGATTGATGGCGAAACTTTGCGCGCTGTCCTTCGCAGAACCGAATTCGCCGCAGCGACAGAGGATGTTCGATACTACCTAAATGGACTCTATTTTAATTTCCTTGAAGATAAGACCGAAGTCGTTGCGACTGATATGCATCGGCTTGCCCTCGCGCAGTGTGAACCGTTCGAGACTCCAGAAAATGTGGAAGGATTCATCGTTCCACTGAAAGCCGTTAAAGAGATTGAGCGTACTTTCGCTGAATCGGGGACAGTGCAGATTTCAATCCTTGACAATCAGGTGCTGCTCGCTGATGACAATGCCACTTTAACCACACGGTTGGTCGAGGGCGATTACCCAAAATATCGAGAGGTCATTCCCGAAGCTCCGGAAGGCACAGCGATTGTTTCTAAAGAACAACTTCTGCAAGCCGGTAGACGCGTCGCACTCCTATCAAACCCCAAAAGCTATGCAATCTGTGTAGAGATTGATGCGGATCAGGTCCAAGTCTCAGTGAATACCCCGGAATTAGGCGAAGCACACGAGACGTTTCCTGTGGAATCCGCTACCGGACAGATACAATTTGGGATTGATGCGCGCCTATTGATAGAGGCGTTGACACACATCGAAACAGAATCCGTCGCAATTGAATTTACAACTGAAGTAAAGCCTATATTCTTTAAGCCGATCGGTGAGGAAGGGCATCTTTGTCTTGTCGTGCCGATGCGCTTGGCCTCCTAACGGCAAACTTCATAGATTCAGAACGTCGATTTCTGCTGTAAGGGAACCGGCTTCAGGCATACCGGCATAAACTGGCGTATCACTTTGCAACAGAGTACAGTTGCCCTCAGGTGTCGCATTCAGCGGGGTAGGTTCGGTGTTTGCAGAGGTAGTGATTTTTTCTCAAAAAAACTTGACAACCCTCTGCTTTAATGGTATTATAATATAGCCTTGTGCCGAGATAGCTCAGTCGGTAGAGCAGTAGACTGAAAATCTATGTGTCGGCAGTTCGATTCTGCCTCTCGGCATTTTCTAAGTTTGCTAAGCCGGTGTAGCTCAGGGGAAGAGCAACTGATTCGTAATCAGTAGGTCGGAGGTTCAAATCCTCTCATCGGCTCTCCGTTTCTTTCCGTACTTCCACAACCCATAATTCACTTATTCCGTTTCAGCTTCTAAGCCCTCTTCCTCGGCTTCCAAGTCTTCTTCAAGCGATTTGATATTCGCTAAGACAGTCGGGTGCGATTCAATCTCGTATACTCTCCGGTACATCTCAAGTGCCTTCGCTTTATCACCAAGAAAACTGCCATAAATTTCAGCCATCCGTTCCCACGCGCGAACCTCTTGTGGATCAAGCGTTACAATGCGTTCGTAAACCTGAAGCGCATCCGCGTACCGACGCGTTTCGATATCTTCGCGCTCAAGTGCAGCTGCACGCGCAAAGTACAAACGCACAAGGTCCGCAACGATTTCGTCCATCTCAGAACGCTTCGCCACTGCTTGCTCCAATAGGAGGATTGACTCCGATTCAAGGCGGGTCACTTCAGCCAGATCTTCATCGGTGAATTCCCGATCAAGAAATTGATAACTTTGAAGCATCCTGGCGTACGTCCTCGATAACTGAAGGCGGGCAAGGATACCGATAGGTGCTTTTTGGGACGTAATATCTTGGAACTCTGGATCACTTTCAATCGCTTGTTTGTAGTGGTCAACCGCTTGTTCAAGCTGCCTGTTTCCGTGATAGAGGACAGCAAGAAGATAGTGTGCTTCAGCGTTGTTTGGATCGCTCTCAATCACAGCGAGGAATTCTTCCGCCGCTTGCGCCGATAACGTATCATCTAAGGCTTCATCGCTAAGCAGTTTGCCACGTAAGAGTCGGACCTCTGGATGATCTGGCTGAATACGGGCTGCCTGTTCTAAGCGCGCCTTCGCATCCTTTGCCCAACCGCTCCGCGAATAGATTTCCACAATGCGGAGATTGGCATGCAAATCGACTTCTGCGCTTGCCTGAGACACCCCGTTTACTGAGAAGACCTGTGCCTGCTCAGCAGTTTCTAACGCTTGTAACGCCCGCCAATAGAGGAACGCAGCATCAACGAGATCCTCCTGCGCGAAAAGCGCGTCTGCTTTCTCAATGAAGGTACTCACTTGTGACACAGGTGGCGATTCGGGTTCAGCACTCCCTCGCCGAATATAGAGGGATGCCAGCACAACAAAGCCGACCACCGCCAGCACCTCTGCATAAATGAGCCAATTGCGTAAGGAAAATAGGGATTTTGCGCTGGATGACATACGAACTCCTTTTGCCTTGAGTTGAAACACGAAACTATTGTACAGCCGTTTCAATTCAACAACCGAAGCGACACATTACTGTGCACTGTTCTCAATTTCGTCAAGAATGCTGAGCATCTCCTCAGCATTAACAAACCCAGTGAACCGTTCCAGAACAATGCGGTCGGCATCCAAGAAAATGACGACCGGTAATCCGGGGATCTCGTACTTTTTGGTGAGTGCCTTCGTCGTTTCAGAGGTGCGGGTGAAATCAAGTTTGACATTAACATAGTCATCAAGTCTCGCTGCAACAGCAGGGTCGGAGTATGTCTGGTGATCCAGTTCATTACACGCGGCGCACCAAGAGGCGTAAAAATCGAGCATTACAAGTTTATTTTCGCGCTTAGCGATTTCAAATCCTTCTGCTTCGTCGTAAACCCAATTCAGTTGCGGTCCAGCAGGTTGTTGAATACCCCCCACAAACATGTAGGCACCAATTACTGCCAACAAGAGACCGCACGCTTTCTGGAATTTTATCTGTGGCGAGATACCGCTGAAACGTTGTGTCAACTTACCGAGGCATAAACCGATAAACACTAAACAGCCAGCGATAGCAAAAAACGGCAGCGAATTCTGGAGGAAATCCTGCAACACTGGAAACACGTCCTTAAGAAAATAGAGTGCCATCGTAATAATAGCGATACCGAAGATGTTTTCCAAGATATACATCCAACCGCCTGAACGTGGCAGGGCAGAAAGTAAGCCAGAGAACGTACCGATACCGATAAAAAGCAGTCCCATGCCGAGCGCATAAGTGAACATGAGCCAGAATCCGAGGAACAGACTCCCTGTTGTTGCTATATACGTTAGCACTACTGCTAATGCCGGTCCTGTGCAAGGGGCTGCGATCACACCTGCGACTGTTCCCATGGCGAATGCGCCAGCAAATCCGGCACCGCCAACGGTGTTCAGACGGTTCTGCACTGCGGACGGCAACCGAATTTCAAAAACACCAAACATCGACAGTCCAAGGGTAACGAGAATTAAACTGATGAAACCGACCACCCACGGGTTCGCCATTATCTGACCGAAGACCGCTCCTGTTGAAGCAACCGCCACGCCTAAAATTGCATACATAACAACAATGCCGATGACATACACAACAGAGAGTAAAAAAGATTTGAATAGACCGGCAGACTCGTTGGCACCGAAAATAGAAACGGTAATCGGTATGAGCGGGTAAACACACGGGGTCAGGCTGGTCAATATCCCACCAGCAAACACGAGTAAAAACGCCAGCCAGACCTGTCCACCGGAGAGGGCGCGCTGTAGACTCCCTTCGTCACCAGTAGTCCCCAGCGGTGCCCCGAATTCAATATTAGCGAAGATTGTTTCATTAATACGTTGAACTGTCCCCTCTATACTGACAACTTCAATAGGTACTGAAAAATTGAGGGTTTCAGGTAACAGACACTGCGCATCGTCACACGCCTGATACTGGAGTTGAAAATCCAAGGTATTGGATCCAATTGGAGCTGTCTGGCTTAAGTCGGCTTGGATACCGATGGTGATGGTATCGTGATAGACCGGTGCCTCTCCGATGGATCCGAGTTTTAGCACTTCACCTACCGGATATACAACTTCCCCAAAAGCGAGATACGATACTTCAGGTAGGGTTACCTCAGTTGCTATAAACCCTTCCTTCGCTGGGTTGGCATTGACGTGCCAGCCTTTGGCAATCTCTACAACAACAGCAATCTCGAATTGACTCCCGGGGTGCACTTTGTCAAGTGAGAGGTATCCTTTGGCGGCGAGTTTTTCGACAGGCACTTTTTCTCCAAGCCCGAAATCTGCGAACTGTGCTTGGGTGTGAACCGGGAAAGTTATCGCAATAAGCGTTAACAGACTCCAGAATAGATATTGATGCCGTTTGACGGTTTTCAACATAGGTAAATCCTCCTGAACTATCTCGGTTCAAGCACAACGCATGGCAGAATCATCTCTTCAAGTGAAACGCCACCGTGTTGGAAGCTGCCCTGGAATATTTCCTTATAAACGTTGAACTGCCTATCATAAACAAAATAGTAGTCTTCTTTGGCGAGTACATAGTTCATCCGTGTCGATTCTCCGGGCAAGCGATACGCCTCTGGGTCTTTTATAATCCACCCCGTTTCAGGCGTACACGAGATGTTTCTGCCCTCTTTAAACCGAAGCCCGGTAGTGAGTTCGGCTTGGCTTGAAATTTTCGCAGCATTTTGACAAAGTAACGAACCGTGGTCAGAGGTTAAGATGACAGTTATATCGCGTTCAGCAGCAATCCTGAATATTTCATAGAGCCGCGAATGCTGAAACCAAGCGTGAACGAGCGTCCGGAATGCTGCTTCATCTGGAATCAGCTGCCGAAGCAGATCCACTTCATACCGCGTATGGGTCAGCATATCCAAGAAATCAACAACGAGCGCTGACAAACTAATCTTATCTGCGATGCTCAACCAATGCAGGTATTGCATCTCCCCACGCACATCAAAAATTTTGAAGTAATGCGGCGGTGGTTTGAGAAATATGCCGTGCCGCTCAAATTGCAAACGCAGAAGTTGTTTCTCATAGCGATTGATGCTCGTGTGCGTGTTATCTGGTTCTGCGTACAGGTCTGGATATCTTTCAGCTAGCTCAAGTGGAAACAATCCACTAAAAATAGCGTTCCGGGCATAACGTGTCGCCGTCGGCACAATGGAATAATAATAATCCGTCTTTATGTCAAACAGTGGATAGAGCAACGGCTCAATTTTTAGCCAATGGTCGAGCCGCATACAATCCATAACGATAAATAGCACCTGTTTCCCTGCCTGAATTTCTGGGATGACATATCTGTAAAAGATATCTACGGACAAGGTCGGTGAGGCTTTACCGACAAGCCAATGCTTATAGTTATCCTGAATATAGTTTCCAAACGCGGCGTTTGCCTCACGTTTCTCCATTTCATGGATAGTTTTAAGTTCATCAACATTATGTAGCGTATCAAGCCGTAAATCCCATTCAACGAGGCGAACGTAAGTATCTATCCATGTTTGCCAATCACTATCGGCATCGCGCCCTCGCATTTTCCCACCGGCAACGGTCGTCCGGTTAAAGTTTTGGACGTATGCCTGCGGTGTATATGCTTCCCGAACGCCCTGTTTTTCAAGCAAAAAGGCAAGTGAGAAGGCCAACTGTTTTGAAGAGGCTTCGACCTGAACATTCTCTGGCATCATGAAGATATTGCCAACATTATAAAGGCTTGCTTGCTGCATGACCTCCTGTCGATTCTCATGCGTTAGGAGCATGATCGGAATATGTGCATCCACATCTCGGATACGTGCAAGCAAATTATCCTCTATCATCGCTGCATCATAATTCAATAGCACAGCGTGATATGTCTCGTCCGCAATTAAAGCAATGCCTTCAGCATTGGTACCTGCCAAGGATACATCGTATCCTTCATACTCCAAAAAACGAACATACGGTTTTGGCGTTATACCTTTCTGTTTTTCAGGATATGAATCGTTAGATCGTCCTCCAGGTTGCTCCTCATCATTTATTTGATTATCAATCCACAGAATCCTCCATCTTTTTTCTTTCATGTTATACCCCCTTTTGGCACAGCCTGCAAGCCAAAATTCGCTTAACAAAAGCACAACATAGGCTTGCAATGTGTGCCTACATCTCGATCAAATGGGCACTCCGTCGCTTGCCCAATATTTTCGGGGTGAGCATCGTGAATCTTCAACAAAAAACAGAGCAAAACTAAATACCAGAGACAAACCTCCCCGGGTTCAACAAACCCTGCACATCAAACCTATCCTTAACCTGTTTCATTAAACCGAGCGTGTCTCCGACGGGTCCCCAAACGTCAATATGCTGTTTAAGTTCAGGTGGTGCAGCTTCTACGATAAGGTTTCCCCGTGCCTCCATTGCAGATTGACGCAGCTGCGTTAGCGCATTCGCAAGCACTGCAAAATCAGTATCCGGCGTAACAGGAATAGAAAAATACAATATGCCACTTCCAAGGAGTGCCATTACCTGGGCATCACGCGCCCAACTTGCGCCCATAATTTGTGCAGCACATTCGGCGATACCGGTGCGTTTCAGGTTTAACTTGGCAATTACGCTCTCGGTATCCCTATCGGTCGCGGGGAATTCCCGAATAGCTTCCTGAAGGTGCACTCGCGATTCGCCTTCAGTAATTGTGACACCCAACGCTCCGTTTTGTTCCATAATTTCTCGACACTCCGTCAATTGCCATGCCACAGTTTCGGGATCCCCACCGAACCCGACCACCAGCGTCGGTCTTTTCGTATTCGTAGCATTATCCGTTACTGTCCCAACAAAATCAGAGTCTATGGATAGATTTACAAACATCGGAAGTATCTGCGAACCTATAATGCTTAAGCCGGTGTCAATCGCGCCTTGAACGTTCTGAAAGTCTGCTACAAATATTGCTTCATGTGCTGGTATTGGTGACAACTTGAGCGTCACTTCGGTGATGATGCCGAGCGTTCCAAAAGCACCGATATAGAGTTTGTTAAGATCATAACCTGCAACATTTTTCACCACTTTACCACCGCTCTTGACGACAGTCCCGTCCGCGTGAACGACCCGTAAGCCCAAGACTTGGTTTCGGGCAGCTCCGTGTCGAAGGCGGAGCGAACCACTCGCGTTTGTTGCGACAATTCCACCGAGGGTGCATCGATCCGTATAGGGCGGATCCAACGCAAGGTATTGTCGATGTTGTGCCAACACGGCTTGCAAGGCTGCTAAACGGATACCTGCTTCCACGGTGACGGTTAGATCCGCGGGTTCATATTCTACCACACTATTCAGACGAGTTGTTGCCAGCACGATATCTACTTTCTGTGGCAGGTTCCCGATGCCGAGTTTCGTGCCTGCCCCTGCAGGCATAACCGATAAGTCTTTTTTTGACGCAAATTGGAGTATCTCTTGCATCTCCTGAACAGATGCTGGCAAAACGACTGCCTTCGGAACATGTCCATCAAAAGTGTAAGCGGCTATCTGCGCCTCTGGCAGGATGCCGGATTCTCCAACAATATGCTTAAGTTCATCGTGCAGTGCACGTGAATTTTCCATGTATTTCTCTTTCTTCCACACTATGATAGCTATTTTCTCTCTGAGGCTTTTGAAACGCCATCTAAAAACCTGTCCGTCAGCAAGATTGACTTGCTGCTAAATATGTCTTAGAGGGTTATGTCTCAGATTGCTTAGGGCGAATTATTATTTCAAATTCCTCTATGTTTTCAAACTGTCCCGGTTGGAAAGGTGCCTTGTAAATAGGTGAATCTTCCAAGCGTTTTACACTCTGTTCAAGTAGCGATAATCGCGAATTAACTTTTCCGAACTCCCGAACAATCCATATTATGCCTCCTACTACAGCGAGTAATACAGGTACTCCTGCTGCAATCAAGGCAATTATTACTTCTGTTTTCATCGCTACCCTATCCTTCCACATTAATCTGGTCAAGACTGACGTTAATCTGTCTCGTCCAGTACTCCCCTGATTTGCTATCAAGGTATTCCATTCTATCATCGGTGCTTGAGATACTACCTTCAGAATTAAATTTATGTCCTAAAGAAGAGCCAAAAGTGTCAAGAAACTGCTTGTAGCTATAGGCAGGGATAACAGGTATCTTGTCAGTCTTACTGATAATAATGCGGATGGAAAACTCGTTCCCCCCCACATGTTCGATAGATTCCACTTCGGTAACGTTCTGAAGTAAATCTCGAATCGCGTTAATAACATCATCTTTAGAATAGGTTTTCATTTAGAAGTTCCTCACTACATCGGGTTCTAAACCCAGTTTCTTGTAAGATTCGGCAGTTGGGAAAATCTTCCCTGGATTGCAAAGTCCTATTGGATTAAAAATTTCTTTGACCGTCGCCATCACCTGTAAATCGGCAGGACTGAAAATGAGAGGCATATAGTCCATCTTCTCAACACCGATGCCGTGCTCCCCTGTGATTGTGCCACCAACTTCAGCACATACAGAGAGAATCTCCATGTTAACATGCTCCACCCGCTCACACTGGTCTGCATCGCGTTCGTTAAAGAGGACAATGGGATGGATATTGCCATCGCCGGCGTGAAAGACATTCGCGATCGGAATCTGATACTTCTCGGAGATTTCAGAGATCCGCCGCAAGACTTTCGGTAGTGTCGTCCGTGGCACGACTCCATCTTGGGTGATATAGTTCGGTGCGAGTCGTCCGAATGAACCGAATGCGCTCTTCCGTGCCTTCCAGAGTTGCTGCCGCTCCGCCTCATCTTTGGCGTAATCCACCTTCCGCGCGTTGTGCTGTTTAAAGATTTCTAATATCTGGTCGGTTTGGTTCTGCATTCCGGCTTTAATGCCATCAAGTTCCACAATCAAGATGGCTTCAGCATCAAGTGGAAAACCGAACTGGAATGCTTCCTCCAAAGCACGAATAACGAGGCTATCCATCATTTCGAGTGCAGCTGGAATAATACCTTCACCAATAATCGTTGAAACGGCGTTTGAAGCGTCGTCCATCGTTTCAAAGACAGCAAGTGCAGTCTGGTACGCTTGCGGATTTCGGGTGAGACGGACGACCGCTTTTGTCACGATGCCAAATGTGCCTTCAGAACCGATCATCACGCCGCGTAGGTCGTAGCCGGGTGTTTCCTCAACCGTTCCGCCCAGTTCAATAATCTCACCGTCAGGTAAAACAACTTCTAATCCGAGCACGTGGTCAGACGTGACACCGTATTTCAAGGTATGCGGTCCGCCAGAATTTTCGGCGATATTCCCACCTATCGTGCACGCCTTTTGGCTTGAGGGATCGGGGGCGTAGTGATACCCCTGGTCTTGCACAGCCTGTGTCAACAATAGATTCACGACCCCGGGTTCAATGACTGCCCGTTCGTTTTCAAGGTCTATCTCTAAGATACGATCCATCCGATTGAGGGCGATGATAACCCCACCTTGAACAGAGAGCATACCACCGCTTAAACCTGTCCCACCGCCGCGCGCAATAAACGGCGTGTCGTACTTGTTCGCCAACTTTACAATATCGGACACCTGTTGCGCCGTATCCGCGAAGACGACCATATCTGGCATTGCCTTAAAAGAAGGTGCAGCATCACATTCATATACAGCCAGTGCAGTCGCATCCGTTAAAACATTTTTAAGACCGAGGCGTGCAGAGAGGTCAGCAATAAGTTGTTCTTTCTGGTGCATAGTCTGTTTCCCTTTGGAGACATAATTCTTAATCACAACTATTGTATTTAGATTATCACATTTCGGCGAAGTTTGCAAGCCAAAATGGGTGTGCAAATATTTTGTCAAAAGTTCAGGTTGGAAGATGAAAGGAGACCAATCCGGGTTAGAAACCCCGCCAACAAGGTGAAAGGAACCAATCGGATGTCCAATTTGAAATCCGATAATTGCCCCAAAATTTCTATTTGCGCGCGCAACTTGTAGCATGGTATAATAATGTCAATCTACACGATTCGTTAGAATTTTTAACCATAGCCCTTTCCAAAATAGGAGGGTTTTCGGATAAGTGATGATATATACCATTTTAGGATTTAGAACTTAGGCCGTCACGGACTCGCGTTTTGGAAATGGGGCGAAATCATTATTAAAGCGAAAACCCTCCAAAATAGGATAGACTAAGGAGATAAAAATGCGAAAATTAATATTGATTGCTCTACTGACCTGTTCAATCGCTTGGATGCTACCACAAGTCGGTATCACCGCAATTGACCCAGAAACAGCCGTCGGTGTTTGGCTGCTCGATGAAGGTGGCGGTAACACAACGAAAGATGCTTCCGGAAACGACCACGACGGCGAAATCAACGGTGCTAAATGGAAAGATGGTAAATTCGGCAAAGCACTTGAGTTTGATGGTGGACAGTGGGTCTCAATTGAGTCAACACCGGCATTACAAGCGGGCGAAGAGTTCACGATGATGGCATGGTTTTTTGCCACAGACATCGGAGATTGGCGGCAGCTTATTGCAAAAAGCGACGAGTATCTGCTACGCATTGACCCACCACAAGAAGGAAATAAAATGTCAGCGTTTGTCAAACCTGGCGGCAGTTGGGAACCGCGAGCCTCCGCAGTTGTCCCTGATGAAGACACGTGGATCCATTTCGCAGCGACGTACGACAGCAATGCCAAAAACGAGCATCTCGTTGTGTACGTGAACGGCGAACGTGCTGGTGTAAGTACACGTCCTGGTGCCATCGCTGTAACGGGGAACGCCGTTGAGATCGGTAGATGGGGGGGCGGTTCATACTTCGTCGGTATCATTGATGAAGCCGCTATTTTCAACGTCGTCCTCACTGAAGACGATCTGACAACTATCATGGATCACGGATTGGCTAAAGCACTGGGTGGGTTGGCGGTCGCACCGACGAACAAATTGACTACAACCTGGGCAACCCTTAAAGCGCATCAATAATCTGCAATTAAGGGCATACGTCGCTCTGTAATTCCAATATTTCTGTTAAATCCTCTCTGTTTTTTGTTAACTATAACATCACGTAACATGCTATAATGTCTTAAACCAATAGGAGGATTACCATGAGAATTACGATTTTCGTATGCGGAATCCTGATGCTTTGTCTCACACGGGTAGTGTCCGCTGATGTATGGACCGACCCGTTTGATGGCAATGAACTCGCTGAAGGTTGGGAATTCCGTGACCATAATGCTAAGAAAACGACGTTTGAAGTCAAAGACGGCTTCTTACAAATGACAAATCCAGGTAACTGGGGACACACAACTCCTGACAAACCGATGCTTGAACGAGAAGTCCCCAAAAGTGCCGCTAAAAATATAACGGTGAGTGGGATTTTCATCACTGAACCGGATAAACCCGCCGATGCATGGATCGGTATTTTCCTCTATAGCGCTGAGGATCTGAACTATGCCTGCTTCCTATTTGGCGGTGAAGCCAATCAACCCCAAAAAACGCTCATCGGGAGTATGGTCCAAGGTGGTTGGCAAGACAAGGGACACTTCCAAACCGGTTTCGATGTCCCGCTCCATCTTAAGATTGTCAAAGAGGACGATGTCTTCTCTGGTTACTACCGAGAGAACGAAAAAGATGAGTGGACGCTCTCTGGTGACAAAACGTGGAACCACAAGTTTGATGTCAAGCGGGTTGGTATCGGTTTTATGAACAATTGGGGTGGCCAAACCGTTACATTTCTTGTGGATACACTCTCTATTGACGGCGACGGGATTGAACCTTTCGCAGTCGAGTCTGAAGGTAAATTAGCAACAACATGGGGTAATCTCAAAACGAACCGATAACTGTCAGCCAATTCAAAACGGGGTGGTGTTAGCACTGCCCCTAAATCCGTTTTTATAAAAGACAACTGCGTAAAGAAACGTAAAGCACAAGGAGAAACGCTACTGCCATGTCCATTCCCAAAATGTCCGTAAACAACCCGGTCTTAGCGAATCTGCTAATGATTATTATTATCCTTTTCGGGGGGTATGCATGGATAAACCTACCACGGGAACTCACACCAGAAATCGCATTACAGACCGCAACTGTCACAACGCTATATCCGGGTGCCTCTCCAGAAGAGGTTGAAAAACTTGTCACCGCTCCTATTGAAGACGCTATTGAAGAGAACGTTAATAAAATTAATTTATTGCTTTCCAACTCTTCGGAAGGTAGATCTATCATCACTGTCGATTTTGAAGAGATGAGTGATCGCGAGTTCGATAAAGAGCTTGAAAACCTCCGAACCGCCGTAGAACAGGTGAATGAACTCCCCGAAGAAATTTTAGAGGATCCACAAGTTATAGAACTCGACATCTCCTCCGGTTTTCCGATGTTGACGGTTGTTGTAGGGGGTGATATTTCGGAATCCCAGATGCGGAATATCGCCGAAAACTTAAAGGATGAAATCTTAGACATTAAAAATATTGCGGCTGTCCGAATAGCCGGACTTCGAGAAAGAGAAATTTGGGTTGAAGTGAACCCTGATCGGTTGAAAGCATATCAACTTCCGATTGCAGCAATCATCACAGCACTCGGTGCGAGCAATTTGAATTTACCGGCTGGCACCATGGAACTCGGCAATACAGAGTTCATGGTCCGCACCATGGGCGAATTCTCGAACCCAGACACTATCGGCGAAACGATTATTGCCGTTCAACCGACTGGAACCCCACTCCGCCTTAGCGACGTTGCGACTGTCTCAGATACCTACGAAGAAGCACGGACCTTATCACGAACTAACGGAAAATCTTCCATTAGTCTGAGCGTGCAAAAAAAGTCTGAAGGAAACACGATTGCGTTAGTTGCCCAACTTCGGGAATTGGTTGAAAAACGGAAAAGCGACCTCCCGGAAGATGCTGAATTAACAGCGGTTAACGACTACTCCGTCATTTTAAAAGAACGGTTAGGTATTTTGGAAACGAACGCGATATTTGGGTTGGTGCTTGTTGTGCTGATGCTGCTCTTGTTTATCGGGTGGCGGAATGCTGTGTTCGCGGCACTTGGCATACCGGTCGCATTCATGGCGACCTTCTGGTTTATGTCGATCGCGGGCTATTCCCTGAGTAGTGTCTCCCTGTTTGGACTTATTTTAGTCGTCGGCATTGTTGTTGACGACGCGATTGTCGTCATAGAAAACATCTACCGTCACACCGAGGCGGGTGAATCTCCGAAAGTTGCCGCTATTCGCGGTGCACAAGAGGTAGGTTGGCCGGTTTTAGCTGCAAGTTTGACAACAATTTGCGCGTTTGGTCCCCTGATGTTCATGTCTGGAACTGCCGGTCAGTTCATGCGGGTCGTCCCTATCATGGCGATTCTGGTGTTGATTGCTTCTCTTTTTGAAGTCTTCGTGATTTTACCAGCACACGTCGCTGAATGGGGAAGAACCAAAATTCAGACAGGACGCAGCAGACTTGAGAGTGTCCGGACTCGATCTCGCGAAGCGTTTACTATAGGTGTCCGCATCACCGGCTTTTTTGCGTGGTTTGCGACGTTTTTTGACTTCATTCGGAACCGATATGTCAGAATCCTGAAAACAACCATCCGACACCGGTACGCCTTTGTCGGGAGTGTTCTCTGGATTGGACTTTTTGCGTGCGTCGGTGCATTTTTTATTCTTGACAAGGAACTCTTCCCCGGCGAAGATTTTCCTCAATTTTTCGTTCAAGCCGAAATGCCGCCCTCTTACGGGATCCAGGAGACATCAGAGATCGTCACGCAGATTGAAACCGCTGCCAAGACGTTGCCATCAACAGAAGTTGCCGCAATTGTTAGTAACATCGGTATTCATACATACAATGCAGGAATCGTACAAGGTGTTACCTATGGATCCAATTTCGGTGAGGTAATTGTTGAACTTACACCTAAACAGGAACGCACTCGAGGTGTGGATGAAATCATCGCTGGCCTGCGGAAGGAAACCGCAATAATTAGTGGTATTGAGGAATTGAATTTTGTCACACAAGAAGGGGGTCCCCCGCAAGGACGAGACGTGGAAGTGAAAGTAAAGGGACCCCGGTTCAACCAACTCACAGCACTTGCTGATGTGCTGAAAGAAAGACTCCATCAGATGGACGGCGTTTATGATATTCAAGACGACTTTCGTATCGGCAAATCTGAACTCCGAATATACCTAAAACCAGAGAAGGCGCACCAATACGGACTTACGACATTCCAAATCGCACAAACCGTTCGCACTGCGATTGAAGGTGCTAAAGCGACAACCTACCGTGAAGCAGACGAAGCAATTGATGTCGTTGTCAAATACGAGGAAGATACTCTTCAAAATCTCGCAGAACTCAATAATCTGTTAATCGCAACACCCACGGGTGCAATTGTTCCACTCAAAGATGTTGCTGACATCACGGAAGAGAAAGGATATTCTGATATCCGTCGGTTTGATGGAGAACGGGCGATTACGGTTTACGCCTCCGTCGATAGGGAAAAAACAACGCCTTTTGAAGTGAATCAGGCATTAATGACCGCATTCGCGGATATTGAATCTTTGTATCCAGGGTATCAACTCGATTTTCGAGGGGTTTTCGATGAGATTATTGAATCTTTTTCGGAGTTGTGGAAATTGTTTATTGTGGGGCTGTTATTAATTTATGTGGTATTAGGCGCGCAATTCAAATCATTTATACAACCGATCATCATTATGTTCGCTGTTCCATTCGGCATGATAGGTGCGATGGTCGGATTGCTTCTTTCCAATGCAACGCTTAGTATGGTCGCCATGTTTGGTATCGTCGCGCTCTCAGGGATTGTGGTCAACGATTCCATTGTACTTATTGACTTCATCAACAAGTACCGAGAAAACGGTTATAACAAATGGTATGCGATTCTGAAAGGTGGGAGTGTCCGCCTGCGTCCGATTATCCTCACCTCACTGACGACAATTATCGGACTCATTCCGATGGCAATCGGGCTTGGCGGTAAATCGCCTATCTGGATGCCGATGGCGTATACCATCATTTTCGGACTTGCGCTTGCAACCACGATGACGCTGTTCGTAATGCCTGCCCTTTACGCGATTACGACAGACTTGCGCAGCTTGGTGCTGAGAAATCCTGAAGCGCGGTTCCAAACCGTTTCAGATGAAGACCTGTTAGGTGCTGCAGTTCCAGCGGATGATTAAGCAAGGCGATAGGGTGAAATTACCATCCGCTACTTTCGGATTCCAATCAAAGAATAGGAAATTAACATGAAAATCGCTTTTATCGGTGTTGGTGGTATTGCTGGCAATTACCGCCGAAGCCTTAATCAACTTGAACGTCCGATTGCAGCGGTCTGTGACATAAACGCCGAACGCGCTGCTGCTATCGCTACTGAAGAAAATGCTGTTGCATATACCGACCACACTGAGATGCTACAGAAAGAAACACCCGATGTTGTGTTTACCTGTATCCCACCCGGTGCACACACGACACAGGTTGCCGATGCCGCAGCGTCTGGCGCAGCACTCTTCGTCGCTAAACCTGTTGCCCAAGACTTGGAAACTGCCGAACGTGCGCGTGATGCCATTGCCACGGCTGGTGTTATCAATCAAGTCGGTTATATGGCGCGGTATAGCGATATTACGGCAAAAGCGAAAGCGTTGGTCGGTGATCGGAAACTTGCTATGGGGTTCGGACGGTTTCTGGCACGAATGGGTGCGACCCACCCATGGTGGGGAAAATACGAGGTATCGCGCGGACAGATGGTAGAGCAGACGACTCACATCTTTGACCTGATCCGCTATTTTCTGGGTGATGTGGCAAATGTTCACGCTTATGGTATCAAGGGAGTGTCCGAGGATATCGCTGATTTCGAGGAGTGCACCGTTTGCAACCTACAGTTCGAGAGTGGTGCCGTTGGGAATATTACCAGCACGTGTGTCGCCCGCGCACATGATAACTTCGCAACCGAATTGGTAGGCGATGACATCTATCTCAAACTCACGCACGACCTCGGATTGCGGGGTCAGATCGGTGGCGAAGGGATTGACTACACGGGTACGGAAGCGGGTTATTTTCGGCAAGTTGAGCAGTTTATTAAAGCGGTTGATGCGAACGATCAGGGATTAGTACTTTCCCCCTATGCCGATGCTGCGAAGAGCCTTGCTGTTACACTTGCTGCGAACCGATCGTTAGAGACTGGACAGGTTGAACAGGTTCCTGAATGATTGAAGGAAGAACTCAACGCTTAATTGATTTTGCTAAAGTCTGTGCTAAGTTCTCTTGATGACCGCATCGCGCAGTGTTAATCGGAAATTCTGCGCCTCGGAATCTGATTCTGGAAGTTCTAAGGCGGTTTCGCTGTGCATACTACCGCCGTGGACTAAGACAAGAACAAGGTTCATCTGAACATTATCTGGAGTGCAATTGTCAACGATACGCGCCCCTTCTTGCAACTGCGCAACTGCCTCTGATGCATCAACATCGCCTCTTTTAAGTTCCATTGGAACCCCAACGAGGTTGTTTTGGGCAGTATCAATGTAAAAGAGAACAAAGTCGCATTGGTTTGTCCGTGCTCTGCCTGTTGGAAAAGCAAGGTCTACATCTAACACAACACGTTCAGACGGTATATTAGCCATGGAGACGCGACATCCTTCCTTGGTATAAGGGGATGTTGCTTCATTGCCCCTTATCCACTGACGAATCTCCTCAAGAGCCTCATGAAGATTCACGTTCATCTTCACCTTTCTTTTTCTCAAACCTTTGTTGGAGATTCACTGAGCGGTTGTAAAGTCCTTCGGCAACGTCCTCGTAGTCCTCTGGAGAAATACCCTCTCTGGGTTTAAACGGAATTTCCTTCACTGGTTCGTCCTTTTGGAAATGCCATACGCCGACCTCTTCTGGTAAAAGCCAACTTGCGGGTTCATCAATATCTTCTTCTAACAGTCCTTCAAGAACCAGATTCCCGATTTCCTGAAGCAACCAATCGCTGTGCGTTGTTATAATCACTTTTACCCCTCTCCGAACCAAACGCGCAAGGATCACTGCCATATCCGCCTGGGCACCGGGATGCAGGTGCGCTTCAGGCTCGTCAATAATAAGCGTATCGCCAGAGTTAACAAGACTTCGAAGATATAAAACAAGGGGAGCAAGTTCAGATACCATGGACGAAACTTGGCTTAAATGTATATCCTCTTCTATACCTTGTGGTCGGTAGTAAAAATCTGGATATCCACTTGGTGTGGACTTCAGGAGTATTTTTCCATCAAGCACATCGGACTCTAGTGTTTCAGCAAGGTACTTTATTTTCTCATCAAATTCAAATTTTCTGTTCTCCTCATAAAGGATTATCTTCTCCATAAGGTCTGCTATCACGCCTGGCATAGTCGGAAATTGAGATGAATGTTTCACTCCTGTTTGGGTCGCTTGTTTTACAAGTGAAGTTGCGATGATGCGGTTGCTTTGCATGATACCACTGCGAGCCGAAGGCAAGTAATATCTACTGTGTCGCGCTGGACAACTGAAACTCCTTATGGAAACCATATTATCAAGTAATCTTCCAGCAGCTGACCATTCGTTAGGAAGAAGAACCATGTCGTCATCAGATGAACTATCCAGAGAAGTTAAATTATTTAGGTTAACTCCTGATTCAGAAACTTGCATGCTGATGTTTAGATATTCTTGATCTTTTTCACTAATACTCAACAAAACTGTTGTTTCATTACGCTGTTTTCCTGTCAGTCGCATTAGTTGTGATATGGAATTTAGATTAAAGCAATTTCTGAGTTCGTCCTGCAATTCCTCTCTAAAAAGATCTGCATTTTTAATAATAGTGCCTAATTTTAGTCGAATTTCTTCGGGTAGATCAGACAATCTAAAAGGTTTCTCATCCATATCTAACTTGTCGAGTATTTCCTGAATTTCCTCTTTCGGTGTGGTGACACCGGTCAAAAGTTCGCTTAGTATATCCATAACTCTGAACTTGAAGGGAGAAAGAACACCCGAATGATATAAACCATCAAAGGTACCGTGCAAAGCATAAACCAAGGTAGCAAAATATGTCTTCCCAGTATTGCTCGGACCGACAAATACCGTCAGCGGACGCAAATCAATGTTCGCCTCCGCAATGGGACCGAAATTCTTGACAGTAATTTCAACCTTTGGATCTTGCGTGTCTATGATTTCGCTCATTGTTGTTTCCCCCAATCCGGTTTACATTGTAGGCGTGCTTGTAATGCGCACCTACCAACTACACGTTAGAAAAACGTCAGATACGGCTTTCCAAGGATCTCTCGCCATAAGAGGACTGCAAGTTCGCGGGCGTGGTAATCGCCCCACATGGAGGCCTCTCCGCATGGAATTTTTCGACCCTCTGGTACATGATCCCACCCATTCGGACGGTGATACACTGAGTGCAACAGCAACCCTTGATGGGCATCGGACGCGGATAAATACGGCTCGGCGAAGAGCGTCTTGGCGACGGTTAAGCCTGCTTGATAATAGGAATCTCCTGCTTCTGTTTGTCCGTGCTTTCTGAGGTAGTTACCCAGTCGGATTAACCCTTGCGCTGAAATCGCTGCAGCGGAACTGTCCACCGGTTCGAGATCGTTATACGGATCCGCCGGGACTGCCAAATAATCACCGAGTTCGACTAAACCGGGGGCACCGGTATCCCAATACGGAATGCCGTCTTGCGCTGTGTTCTCAATATAGAAATCGGCAGTGGCTTCCGCGGCCTTGCGCATGTGTGCTGCTGCCAAGTCGGACCCACCGAAAGGTTCAAGATCATCTTCCGTTAGCGTATCAAAGAACTCAAGCTGCTCTGCATAACCCGTAATAATCCAGGCGAGTCCTCGCGTCCACGTCGTAAACGGCGAATACCCCTGCTGCGTACTTGGGCAGCGGTAGTTCCCATCGTTCGTATTGAAGATCGATTCATGCACCACTCGTCCGTGTATATCAAAAGCATCGCGTCCCTCGCCGTAATAGACGTTATAGGCTGCTGTCGTCTGCGAATGTTGGAGTAGGCGTTCCAATAGACTGATAGCGACATCGCCTTCACCCATCAGCACTGCACCGAGCGTGTGTCCGAGTCCTAAAACCCGTAGAGAGCGAATGGTGTCTGAAAAGAGCGAATGGGGTCCGTTGAAAGAGGCTATATACCCTGTTCCATCTTTAATTCGGGTCCACCGACTCGCTTGTACAGCGGCAGAGGCTTTGAGCGCGAGTTCATAGAAGTGCATCTCGTTATCGTCCGATAGGATGACTCCTTCTCGCATGAGGCGACGGAGATTCCCGTAAGTCGAGACGTTGTTAAACCCGTGGTCATGCACACCGACGTGTGTGACATGCGGTGCCATCTTCTCAATCGTGTTCCGTCTGCCGATCTCAAGGAACTGTTCATCACCGGTGGCATCAAACTGGAGGATGGCAGAGCCGAATTGGAACCCTTGTGTCCACTCGGTCCAGCCGCGTGTCGTGTAGGTGCCAGCAACGGTAAACACAGGTGTGCCTTTTTCAGGGGGCCACGTATCCTCAATGGCTAAAATCTTTTGACCTGAGTATTCAAAAAGCCGCTCAAGCTGAGGCTTCAGGTCGGTGGGACGTAATGAATGGTTTATCTGCATTGGACTATGATTGCCTCCTCAGTTAGATTGTTGGGTTTCGCTATGTCTATTTCTATGAACAGATCATTGAAAAGGGGTATTTTCCTGATAGATTTGAGGTTTCTTGGTCATTCACCGCTCTACCCAACCTACGATGATGACTGTGTGTCTTTATATCGTTCACAAATCACTTGGATGAGATTGGTTGTGGACTTACCGGGGACGTTTAGACCGACGACAACCTTGCCGCCGTTTGCCTCAACAACATCTCTTTCAATAAGTTGCTCCAGTTTATAGTCGCCACCCTTAACGTGGATACTCGGTTTGAGTTCGGAGAGCAGGTCAATTGGTGTCAATTCCGGGAAGATGACGACGTAATCAACACATTCCAAACCAGCGAGCATCTCTGCGCGCTCCGCTTCAGGCACAAGCGGACGATTTTCGCCTTTAAGCTGCCGTACCGAACTATCGCTGTTAACTGCTACCACAAGCAGATCCCCGAGTTGGCGCGCCGCCTGAAGATATCGGAGATGTCCCAAGTGTAGCACATCAAAACAGCCGTTGGTCGTGACAACAGTCTTACCTTCAGTTTTCAGTCGTTGAAGAACGGATGCGAGTTCGCTGCAATGATAAATTTTTTGGTTTAACATTTTTTCATTTCTGATAGAAGTTGTCTCGTGTTCCTCAATTGTAGATTTCAAAACGTTAATAGTGTATCACGCATTGGACTGTTTGACAAGTTTTTCCTCGTTGCTCAATTCCTGACGCTATGCTATAATGAAACGGAAATCAGAATAAAAAATTTTGCCATCAGGAGACAAGAAATGACAGAGAAAAAACAAAATACGCATCGCCGACTCCGGATCTGCACGCTCGGTGCGGATGGACACGGCAAAACGACATTGACAGCGGCGATAGCGAAAGTCGTTTCAAGAATTGGGGCGATTCACACCAATGGAGACAACAATTTTGAAGCGCAACCGCCTATTAACCACCCAATCCGAGAAGGGGTCGGCATTACCTACCGCAGGATCGCCTACGAAACCAGCGGCAAACTTTATACACAAATTGACTGCGAAACACATCTCGATGTTGTGAAAATGTTAATCAGTGGCTCACCGGCAATTCAGAGCGGGATCTGGGTCGTGAATGCAGTTGAGGGGGTCAGCCGTGATTCTCAAGCACACCTGAATCTCGCGCACCAGATGCACATCCCGACAGTCATCTCTTTTCTCAATACAGGTGGTATTTCAAAAGACGATGAACTACTGGACATCTGCCTACAGGAGATGAATGAACTCCTAAGCGAGTGTGGATGGGGGGAAGAAACCACACCGATAATCGTTGGTGATGCACAGAAAGCGTTAAACTACAGAGGCACTAATATTACCTCTTCTCAGTGGCAACCGATTGTTGACCTCATCTTCGCGATGAACCGCAAAATGCCGGCACCCGTGGATACCGCACACTTACCGCTCATTATGCCAATTCACGAAATTGTTGAAGCAGCAAAGGATCAAGTATCCATACGTGGCGAGATTGTGCAAGGCCAACTTGCTGTAGGTCAAGCGGTAGATATTGTCGGCAAAGGCGATAGAATTAAGACGCGGGTTCTTAGCACAAAGGAGAATGAAGTGTCCGTTGAATCGGAACCCGACTGGTTGTCTGTCGGGCAAGTCCTTTGTCCACCAAAGACGATCAAATCACATTCTGAGTTGACTGCGCTTGTCTACCTGCTAACGCAAGAAGAGAGTGGCACACATATCCCGCTCATCGAAAACGATAGACCGGACATCTACCTCTGGGGCATTGATATGCCAGCGCACCTAAAACTCCCGTCTGGACTTTCGCTTATTACGCCGGGGGACTATGCCCACGTTACTCTCACACTCGACTTACCGTTAGCAATGGAGGTAGGCACCCGATTTGAGGTGAAAAAGATGGGTTCTCGGATCGGTCTCGGTGTTGTGACGGGTATGGAGTGATCCGCGGAACAGATTCGGGGTTACAAACCGCCACTACATTACCAATTTAACCTGCAGCGATTGCGTCTTGTAGTGTAAGGTCACCGGTATATAAAGCACGTCCTATAATCGCACCACTGGCACCAATTTGTTTTAAAGTGGTTACATCAGCAAGTGATGTCACGCCGCCTGAAGCAATCACATTCGCGGGGACAGCATCAATAATATCTGCGGTTGCGTTAACATTCGGCCCCTTAAGCATACCGTCGCTTTTGATGTCGGTATAGATAATCGTTTGCACCTCCGCCATCTCCTGTGCAAATTCAACAGCGGATTTCTGAGATACCTCCAACCACCCTTCTGTGGCGACCATTCCGTCTTTCGCATCAATACCCACAGCGATGCGCGCGCCGTATTCAGTACACGCCTGTTTCACGAGACTCGGTTGTTTGAGGGCAACCGTGCCTAAAATCGCACGATCCACCCCTAATGCCAAGACTGCTTTCAACTGTTCCATGCTGCGGATACCGCCACCCAGCTGGACGGGGATATCAAGGGCAGAGACAATCTCGCCGACGATATGGAGGTTCGCCGATTCACCTTGAAACGCACCATCCAAATCCACGAGGTGCAAGTATTCCGCACCTTCAACTTGCCACTGCAATGCCATTTCTACAGGGGTGTCCGAGAAGACGGTCTCCTGTGAGGCGATACCCTGTACCAAATTTACACATTTTCCACCGCGAAGATCTATTGCCGGTAATATTTGCATTTTTAATTTTCCTTGCAGTTCGTTGAGGTGAGTTGCGGAATTGAAAGTGCCTCTCCGTATACCCGCTCTCCAAATGTAAAGCAAAGACAAATTATGCCATTTAAGGCATAATTTCATTACGTGCTACGCACCTTAGCGCATTTATTCATCTCGGAAGATACCGAGTAACTTCAGTTGGACGATTGAGATAACAGCAATAATGAAAAACAGCACCCAGCCGATTGTCGCCGCATAACCGAGCCGCATGAACTGAAAACCGTTTTTGTAGAGATACATCACGATGGTTGACCCCGCATCCGCAGGTTCACCACCGTTTGTCAAAATGAATGGCAGATCAAAAAGTTGGAGCGACCCAATCATCGACACAACGACAACGAAGGCGATAACTGGACGCAAGGAAGGCAGCGTGACATGAACGAACGCTTGCCACCAATTTGCCCCGTCAACTGCCGCCGCTTCATACAACTCCTGCCGGATACCTTGTAAACCCGCTAAAAAATATATCATGTTGAACCCTGCCCACTGCCAAACACCGGTTAGAATGACAGCCGGCATCACATAATTCTCCTCATTTAGCCAACCGATCTCCTTACCGAAGATAACGAATTCTTGATTGACTAAGCCTGCACGCTGGTCATAGACAAGGTTAAAGATAATCGCGACGAAGACCCCTGCAACCAGTACCGGCGCGAAAAAGGCGAGTCTCAGGAAATTTTTTCCCTTGACGAACTTGGAATTGAGCAGAATTGCCAACAATAAAGCAATCGGCAATTGGAGAATGAGCGTGCCTGCAGCGAAATAGGCGGTATTCCGAAGTGATTTCCAGAAGATAGGATCCCGGAATAGGTCTGTAAAGTTACCGAAACCGACAAATATCCGGCTTTGGAACCCGCGCATCTCATAGAGGCTCATCACAAGGGACGAAATGAGCGGATACCCCATAAAGACGACAAATAGTAGGTAAAACGGCGCGATAAAGAGATAGGGTGCGATTTTCTGTTGTTGATTCCAAAACAGGTTCGTTGTCCGTTTTCTTTGCATATTTTTAATCGGAATTAGTCGTTTCGGACTTGCAAAAAGTTGTTAAAAATTGCATTAAACCCT
>VXZK01000369.1 GCA_009845545.1 Candidatus Poribacteria bacterium | reverse complement strand
CCCTAAAGAACCTTGATAATTAGTGATTTAGGACAACTTTTGAGAAATATCAGTCTATTTATTTTTAGGATTCACTATAAAAGTGGATGCGGTCCAGCGTGGAGGCGTACAAATGTTACATCATGCAAGTGAATAAAGTCTAATGTAAGGCAGTAAAAATATCAAGTGATTTTTTCGGATTTCTCTGATGAATCTAACCGTATATTAGATTCAGGGCGACAGCCGCGTCATTTCCCATGTGCCATCGGATTGCAGCGTGTAACAGAGCCGATCATGGAGGCGGTTTGGACAACCTTGCCAGAATTCAAACAGATTCGGCGCGAATCGGTACCCGCCCCAATAAGGCGGACGCGGAATGGTCTCAGATGCATACGTTTGCTCTGCTTGTTGGAACCGCTCTGTGAGATGTTCTCGACCGTTAATAATGATGCTTTGGCGTTCTGTCTGCACGGCGAGTTGGCTACTCACGGGACGACTGGCGAAATAGGCATCTGATTCTTCTGCGCTCATTTTCTCAACGGTGCCGGTACTCCGAACCTGTCGGTCAAGTTCACGCCAATAGAAAACCAAGGCGGTGTTCGGGTTCTCCGCCAGTTCCCTTCCTTTTTGGCTCTCATAGTCTGTATAGAAACAGAACCCTCTTGCGTCAAACCCTCTAAGTACGACCATCCGGGCAGAAGGTACGCCCTCCGGTGTCGCTGTCGCCAAAGTCATTGCGTCTGGCAGGTCTATTTTGGCGGCAATAGCATCAGCGAACCATTTCTCAAAGAGTTCAAAAGGGTCGGTGGCGACATTCTGCTCAAGCAGGTGCCCGTTCTGTGCGCTGTATTCTCTGCGGAGTTTATCAGTGTTCATAAATGAAATATCTATCCTTTCCAGAAATTTGGGGAAAAGAGGATAAGTACCGTATAAAGTTCTAAGCGTCCGAGTAACATACAGAAAGAGAGGACGAATTTTCCAGTTGTGTGAATATGTGCGTAGTTATCAGTGGGTCCGACACTGCCAAGCCCAGGTCCGATGTTCCCCATAGTAGCAATTGTTGCGCCTGCGGCACTAACAAGGTCAAGTCCTAAAGTTGTCATAATGCAGGTTACAACTGCAAAAATTCCGATAAAAAAGAAGAAAAAACCGAGTACGTTTGTCATGACTTCGGGAGGGACTACCCGATCGTTCACCCGAATGGGTAGCACAGCGTGTGGAAAAATGAGACGTTTAATCTCTGCCCCGCTCTGTTTGATAAGGAGGAGGAACCGAACCTGCTTCATTCCGCCGCCAGTGGAACCCGCACAACCGCCATAGAACATAAGCGTCACCAAAATGAACTGAGACAGGGCGGGCCACTGTTCAAAGTCAGCAGTGCCGTAGCCAGTGGTTGTAATGATAGACATCACCTGAAACGCCGCATAGCGGAGCGATGTCCACATCGAATCGTAAGGCACGTCTCCATCGACCTGAAATCTGATGGTATTCCATGAGATTAAAGTGATACTCACGGCGATAACGATGCAGTAAAACTTAAACTCTGTATCTTGGAAATAACTTTTGACATTGCCTCGGAGTGCCCGATAGTGGAGTGCGAAATTGGTGCCAGCGAGGAACATAAAAAAGCAGATGACCATGTCAATGTAGACGCTATCGTAGTGGCCGACGCTGGCGTTCTTTGTAGAGAACCCCCCGGTCGCCATTGTTCCAAAGGTATGACAGAGTGCATCGAAGAGAGACATACCACCCAGCATGAGTAGCACAGTTTCAAGAACAGAGAGGAGTAGATAAACCCCCCAAAGCAGTTTAGCGGTTTGTGCGATGCGGGGGGTGAGGCGATCGGTTTGCGGTCCGGGTGCTTCGGCGCGAAACAGCTGCATGCCGCCAATACCGAGCATCGGCAGAATTGCCACTGCAAGCACAACGATCCCCATTCCACCGAGCCAATGTGAAAAGCTGCGCCAGAAGAGCATAGCGTGTGAAAGGTGCTCAATCTCGGTCAGGACGGTGGCACCGGTTGTTGAAAACCCTGCCATAGCTTCAAAATAGGAGAAAGAAAATTCTGTCCACAGTGAGCGTCCGTCAACGTGAAAAACATCTGCGAATAGATAGGGGAGTGTGCCAAAGAGTGCGACTGTTACCCACCCCAAAGCAACAACAGCAAACCCTTCTCGGATACCGAGTTCTTCCTGTCGCGCCCGCATACTGAATCGAAGGATTAAACCGACAATCAGAGTGATTACCGCCGAAATAACAAACGCCATCAAATCGCTTTGGATTTCATCGACGGTTGACCGATAATAGAGAGCCACTACCAACGGGAGTAGCATAGTCCCCGCGAGACAGATCAGTAAATTACCGAGGGTGTAAAAGATTAGTTTAAGGCTCATGGTTAATAGTTGTCAGTTGTCAGTACGATTTTTTTCTCCGAAAAAAATCTTTCAGTTGTCAGTAAGAATAGTTATCAGTCGTCAATCGCCAGTCGTCAGTTAAAGAGATTTTCTGTGGCAGATACAGTAAACGAGACTGCCACAAGGTGTCTCTTAACTGAAAACCGATAACCGATAACTGACAACCCTTCTTCTGATAACCCTTTAATTTCTCCGTTCAGCGAATAGGTCTTCGACAACAGGGATTGCCTCAGGCATACTAAAGACGATAACGCGGTCTGCGGGTTGGATAACAGATTGCCCGGTCGGGATAATGAGTTTTTCGCGCCGAAGGATAGCACAGATAAAGGCATTTTCTGGGAATTTGGTTTTGAAAAAGGCGAGTTCTTTATGGACAATTTTTGCGTTGACCCCCGCGACAATCTCAATGACTTCAGCGTCTATGCCGTGAAGCGAGGCAACAGAAATTATATTTCCACGGCGGATCAGGCGCAAAATATTGCTAACAACAGTCAGATGCCGACTGACGGCACCATCAAGCCTCGGAATTCGTGCTAACAACGGAAGGTAACTCGGCTGCTGGACGAGTGCGAGTGCCCGTTGTGCGCCGTTCTCCTTCGCTGTCATACACGCCATAATGTCGTTTTCATCGTCTCCTGTAACGGAAACAAACCCGTTGACATCATCTACACCTGCTTCTTCAAGGAGCCGAAATTGGAGATAATTGCCTTGTAAAACGGTCGTATGCTTTAGCCGCTGGGATGCGAGTCGGGCTTCCGCTTGATTCTCCTCAATGAGTTTGACGTTGGTGTCGTTTTCTTCGAGGGTGCGTGCGAGTTCAATTCCGATAGGACTCGCCCCGACAATGATAACACGGTCCAGCTGCTGATTGAAGGTGATACCGCTGATCCGTAGCAATTGTTCAACCGCCAAGGCACTGCCGATGACAAAGACTTCGTCCCCCTGTTGTAAAGCATCGGTGCCTCTTGGAATGATAATGTGTCTGTTGCCGTTACTGATTGGATTTCCATTATTAGAACGTCCACGGCGGCTAATCGCAGCAAATCGGATATCATTGAGGAGTCCACTGGCATCTAACTCTACAAGTGCTTTTCCAATTAACGGATTTGACTGTTTGACTCGAAAGGAGACAAGTTGTATTCTGCCATCTTCAAATTCAACGATCTCTCGTGCTTCAGGTATCTGTAAAAGCCGAACGAATTCAGAGACACAGAGTTGCTCGGGATTAATCAGAAGATCAATGCCAAAATCCTTGGGCGTTAGACCACTTTCAGTAGAGAAATAGTCAGGATTGGAGACACGTGCGATTTTTGTGTTAACGTTGTATCTCTCGGCAATCTGACAAGCGAGCATATTAATTTCATCTCTGTTGGTAACGGCGATAAGGAGGCCGGCTTCATCAATGCCAGCGGTTTTGAGGAGTCGCGGCGATGCGCCTGAGCCGCGTAAAGTCTGCAAGTCCAACTGTTCGTTAACTCGGCTGCAGGCGGCATCGGATTCATCAATGAGGACAACGTCGTTATGTTCAACGGTGAGAAGTTTAGCAGTATGAAACCCAACTTCGCCTGCTCCTATAATTATTGCTTTCATGTTTTTTGGTTGTCAGTTATCAGTTATCAGTTTCATATTCATCAAGTGGAGGACAGGCACACATAAGGTTTCTGTCTCCATAGACTTCGTTAATGCGCGCCACGGGGGGCCAGAATTTAGCGTCTCGTACCCACGGCTTTGGAAATGCGGCTTTTTCACGCGAATACGGGTGACACCAGTCAGATTGTGTAACCATCTCTACGGTGTGCGGTGCGTTTTTCAGGACGTTATCTTGCCGATCAGCGGTACCTGCTTCAATTTCGGCGATCTCTTCACGAATCGAAATGAGCGCGTCACAGAACCGCTCTAACTCGGCTTTTGATTCACTCTCTGTCGGTTCAATCATCAATGCGCCCGGCACGGGCCAGGAGACAGTGGGTGCGTGAAATCCGTAATCCATTAACCGTTTTGCGACATCAGTCACGTCTATATCAGCAGTCTTTTTGAAACCCCGCAAATCAATGATACATTCGTGTGCGACTAAACCATTTTTCCCCGTATAAAGCACGGGGTAATGCGGTGCGAGTTTCTTTGCGATATAGTTGGCGTTAAGGATCGCGACTTCCGTTGCTGCTGTAAGTCCATCTGCCCCCATCATAGCGATATACGCCCAAGAGATGGGTAGAATTCCGGGGCTTCCCCACGGTGCTGCGGATACGGCACTAATTCCGGTGCTACCGCCAACGGTGACGATCGGATGTGTCGGTAAGAAATCCGTGAGATGTGCCTTGACCCCAATCGGTCCCATGCCCGGTCCACCGCCACCGTGAGGAATACAGAAAGTTTTGTGGAGATTTAGATGGCAGACATCCGCGCCGATATCCGCTGGTTGTGCGATGCCGACAAGCGCGTTCAGATTTGCGCCATCCATATAGACCTGTCCGCCAGATTGATGGACAATCTCGCAAATCTCGCGAATTTTCTCTTCAAAGACACCGTGTGTTGAGGGATATGTTATCATGGCAGCGGCGAGATTGTCACGATGTATATCTGCCTTTTCCCGAAGATCCTCAAGGTCAATATTCCCATCTGTATCACACGCGACGACAACAACTTTCATACCTGCCATGACTGCGCTCGCAGGATTTGTACCGTGGGCAGATGTTGGGATTAAACAGACATCGCGATGGGACTCTCCGCGGCTCTCGTGATATTTTCGGATGACTAAGAGTCCTGCATATTCGCCTTGCGACCCTGCATTCGGTTGCAATGAGATGCCACTATAACCGGTTATCTCGGCTAACCATGTTTCCAATTGTGAAAATAGGCGTTGATAGCCTTCTGCTTGTTCTATCGGCACAAATGGATGTAATTCGCAGAATTCGCGCCATGTTACGGGTATCATCTCCGCCGTCGCGTTGAGTTTCATTGTACAGGAACCGAGCGGTATCATCGCGTTTACAAGGGAAAGATCTTTGGTTTGGAGCCTGTGGATATAACGGAGTATCTCGGTTTCAGAATGGTAACTATTGAAAACAGGGTGCGTCAGGTAGGGACGCTCTCGTTGCAGTTCCATAGGAATTGCACTTTCAGTTGAGAGCTCCAAAGTCGGGGACTGCGCGCCGAATATTTCAAGGAGTTCTTTAACATCCTCGGATGTTGTTGTTTCATCTAAAGAGATACCGATGTGTGTTGAATCAATCGCGCGGAGATTTATCTGTCTTGCTTGTGCGGAAGTGAGCAATTCTTCCGTCGTTTCCGCTGGTAGCGTAACAGAAAGGGTATCAAAACAGGCAGATTCGCCAGTAGCATAACCGAGTGCTTCAAGTCCAGTACGTAAAGCGCAGGTATGGGCGTGTACGTGTTCAGCAATCTGCCTAAGGCCTGTGGGACCGTGATAGACTGCGTACATCCCCGCCATGACAGCGAGCAGCACTTGTGCGGTGCAGATATTGCTCGTCGCCTTTTCACGCCGGATATGCTGTTCCCGCGTTTGGAGTGCCAAGCGGATAGCCGGTTTGCCGTTTGCATCGTGGGATACGCCCGCAATTCGTCCGGGGATACTCCGTTTAAGTTCTTCATGTGTGGAAAGAAAAGCTGCATGGGGACCGCCATATCCAAGGGGGACACCAAACCGTTGCGAGTTACCGATCGCAATGTCTGCGCCGAATTCGCTGGGAGGCTTTAATAGTATGAGTGCTAACAAGTCTGTAGCGGTAACAAATAATCCACCAGCGGCATGCACTTGTTCAGCGAATTGATGGTAATCGTAGATCGTACCATCCGTGGCGGGATATTGCGCGATGGCACCTAAGATCGGTGTATCAAAATTGACATCACGATGGTCACCGATTTGTAATTCAATACCGAGGGGTTCCGCGCGTGTTTGTAGAACAGCGATTGTTTGTGGATGACAGGTTTCTGACACAAAAAATTTTCGACTGATCTTCTCCGGTACATTTGCAAAACACATTCCCATTGCTTCGGCAGCAGCCGTTGCTTCGTCTAAGAGAGAAGCGTTCGCAATAGGTAAGCCGGTTAAGTCGATAACCATTGTTTGGAAATTGAGGAGTGCCTCTAAACGTCCCTGCGAAATCTCAGCCTGATAGGGTGTATATTGCGTATACCAGCCTGGGTTCTCCAGAATGTTGCGTTGGATGACGGGTGGCACAAAGCAGTTAGAGTAGCCCATGCCGATATAGGAACGAAAGACCTTGTTCTGGGAGGCAAGTGCTTTTAATACCGTGAGTGCTTCCGACTCTGACTTTGCAATATGGGCTTGCAAGTTACGCCCTAAACCGCTGGCCTCTCCATTCAGATTGAAGGTTGACGATAAACGAATGTCGGCTGGTACAACGGCATCAATGAAATCCTCCATTGACGCATAGCCGAGCGTTGTTAACATCAATTCAATATCTTCCGCGCGAGGACCGATGTGTCGATCTACAAAAGGACTATTGTTGATTTCTTTATCAGGCATGCTCCGCCTCAATATGTGCTTGATAACTATCGGCATCAAGAAGTTTGTCAAGTTCGCCCGGGTCCGTCATTCTGATTTTGAGGAACCATCCGTCGTCATAAGGCGACTCATTGACCTGTTCCGGCGCGTCAAGGAGAGATTCATTGACCTCAATCACTTCGCCACTCACGGGTGCGTAGAGATCAAACGCTGCTTTGACAGATTCTATCACACCGAATTCAGTTTTTTGCGTGAGTTCCGTGCCGACTTCTGGCAATTCGACGTAGACAATATCCTGAATTTCGGATTGGGCATAGTCTGTAATGCCAATCGTAGCGATGTCGCCTTCTGGTTTTACCCATTCGTGGCTTTCATTGTATTTTAAATTATCTGGAATCATCTAACCTTCCTTCACGTTTCTTTTGTAGGACTTACGCAAAATTGGTTCAGAACGCCTATTTTGATATAATAAAGGCACT
>VXZK01000235.1 GCA_009845545.1 Candidatus Poribacteria bacterium | reverse complement strand
AGCATTACAAGGATACATATCCCGGAACATCGGGCGGGGAAACCCCGCCCCTACGCAACCGCGCCGGGAGGCCTATTTAAAAACACTTCCGCAAAACACTGAAGGTATTTTTATTTACGAGATGATCGAACATCACAGGGCAATGCGTTGTATTCAGGACACATCTATCCAACTCAAATGCAGATAATTGGCGAAGGTATTGCTTGCGAAAGAAACAGTTGGAAAGAAAAGAAATTTGTGATATATTAGTTGTTAGTCATCAGTCGTCAGTTCAAGAGAGTTTCTGTGCCGAATACAGCAAACGGAACTGCCACAAGGTGCCTATTAACTGAAAACCGATAACCGATGACTGATAACTATTAAAACTGATAACCGATAACTGATAAGAAAAGGAACAAAATGAGAGGGAACAATACAGACACACCGCGCCCAGAATACCCGCGTCCAGATTTTCAACGCGGGACATCAGAAGGTATCGACTGGATCTGCCTCAACGGCACCTGGGAATTTGCATTTGATCCAGACAATATCGGCGAAGAAAACCAATGGTATTCATCAGAATCTACTGATGATTCCCCATGGACATTACAAATACAGGTCCCCTATCCTTGGGAGAGCCTTGCAGCATGGGGGAACGAAGAGCAGGCAGACAACGCAAATTACTTGAGTAAAGATGCCTATCTCACCCCCGAAGAGGTTACCTGTGGCGGTTTAGACCGCGAAGGGAATTACCGCGGCGAACCGCGACATACAATCGGCTGGTATCGCAAAGTCGTTTCAGTCCCTGAAAATTGGGGAGACAAACGCGTTATTTTGAATTTTGGTGCTGTTGATTGGGAAGCAACCGTCTGGGTAAATGGAAACCAAATAGGAGACCCACACGAAAACGGATACCTCCCCTTTGAATTTGATATTACAGATGCGCTTACGCCAGGGGAATCCACGGTCATCGTTGTTCGCGCGTATGATGCACAAGATCACGGTGAACAACTTGCGGGTAAACAGATCGGTTGGTATGTTCGGACCAGCGGTATCTGGCAAACTGTATACCTTGAACCGAGAAGTGCGACGCACATCGCACAGTGTCACATAACACCTGACATTGATAACGCATCTGCAACGTTCGCCGTTAAAACAGATGGTGATGTAGAAAATACAGAATTAACCTTACGCTGGCATTGCGATGAACTCAACGGCTCCGTCCAAATTTCCAGTCATGAGACCCAATTCACAGTTAGCATCCCTCCTGAACAACTCCGTTTGTGGGATGTAGATACCCCGAACCTCTACGATGTCACCCTTGAATTAGTAGCAGAAGGGACGGTTATTGACAGGATTTTTACCTACTTTGGAATGCGGAAGGTTTCCATTGCGAAAGCCCCTGGTGGAGATTATCAGTATATTTACCTTAACAACCGTCCTATCTATCTCCTCGGCGCGCTCAATCAGTCGTTTAGCCCAGAAGGTGTGTATACGTTCCTAACAGACGAAGCGATCCGCACGGATGTCGAACGCGCAAAGGAATTTGGCTTCAACTTTCTGCGTCTCCACATCAAAGTCGATGAACCGCGTCTCTACTATTGGGCTGACAAGTTAGGGTTGCTCTTCATGTGCGACATTCCGAACTTTGGCACTTATACAGAGACCGCAAAGGTCTGTTTTGAGGAAACACTCCGTGGAAACATAGCGCGTGATTACAATCACCCGTCGATTATCTCTTGGTGCAATTTCAACGAAACTTGGGGACTCGGTGGTAACGCGTACAAGGAGATGACAGATCGACAGGAATGGGTGCGCGAGATGTATCACCTCGCTAAATCGTTAGATACGACCCGCCTGATTGAGGATAACTCACCGTGTTTGTACGACCATGTAGAAACGGACATCAATTCATGGCATTTCTATATTAATGACTATGACCGCGCGAAGGAGCACATTGCGAACGTTGTGGCAGAGACCTATCCGGGCTCAGCGTTCAATTATGCTGGTGGCAACGTCCAGAGCGATGCACCACTGATTAATAGCGAGTATGGCGGTATTTCGGCAGGCGCAGGAGATAAGGACATCTCATGGTGTTTTAAATACCTGACGAATGAACTCCGGCTCCACCCAAAAATCTGTGGCTACATCTACACTGAGCTACAGGATATTGAGTGGGAACACAACGGCTTCATGAACTATGATAGGTCGGTAAAGGCGTTTGGATACGACTATCTCGACATCAACACGCTTGACTTTATCGCCATCGACTATCCGCCTGGAACAACGGTTGCGCCTGGTGATGAGATAAAAGCGGATATCTACACGAGCCACTTCTCACACAAAGTTATCACCGGCACAACGCTTCACTGGCAACTGGATACGATGTCAGCGACCGGAGCCATTACACGTGGGAACGTCTCAGACAGTGTTGAGATACCATTTCCGCAGTATCAGGTGCAACACGTGCATCAACTCGAACTGCGTATCCCTGATGTCCACCCCGCGGTTGGCACACTTCATGTCTGGGTAACAGATCACTCAGGAACCGTCGTTGCTCGTAATTTTATCAATTTTGAGCATTTCGTGGCGCCTACAGCGTCAGTTGAATCGAACGGTTTAGGATTAATCAACCTCAATTATGCTCCTGGAAGCGTGTCTGAATCTTCGTGGGTGGAACCGACAACAAGCGCACAACTTTTCTCAGCAATCGGGAGTGGCTATGTTGAATATGAGGTTTCGTTGCCAGAACGACTTAGTGCAGCAGATGTTGCAGAAATGGCACTCGTTTTTGAAGCATCCAGTTGCTACGGGGGTGCACGTCAAACGGAACCGGAGAAATATCCGTCTGATGTGACGATCTCAGTTAACGGTGCTGAAATTGATACCATCCGTATTCCAGATTGTCCTGCGGATGCCCGCGGTGTGCTCTCTTATATTCACGGCGAACCCGGGATCTATGGTTATCTTCACAATGTCGTCAAGGCAGATTCATCGCCTCTCCTAAATGGTAAGTCAGATACATTAACAGTTCGTTATGAAGTGAAAGCGGATGCTGAGGCGAAAGGCGGGTTCGCACTCTACGGGGCACGCATGGGAAGATACCCGACTGGCCCGCATCTGCTTATTCGTCGGAAATAGTTATCGGTTATCGGTTTTCAGTTTTCGGTTAAAGAGGTTTCTGATGACGATAACGCAACGAAGGTTGGCACTTGTTGCCAACTTCACTTGAGAAAGGAAGAAAAGGTTGGAAGCTTATCGGAAGATACTCGCGTCACTGGAGGCGTAACCGACAACCGACAACTGACAACTCTCACTGCGAGGCAAACTATTATGTCAAGTCCCGAATTTGTATTCACACGTTATCCGAATTTAGAAGTTTCGTGGCCCTATGTGCACGAACAGATGGTCCGCCGGTTAGAAGAACTCGGCGTAACACTTGTACTCAACACCAACAACCGGGCCCCTATCCACGAACAGGTCGATTTAAGCGAGACTATCGGCATATCCCATTTCGGTGGTAACCTGACGGAAGCCTGTATCGCAGCAGCCCCGAAACTCAAAGTGTTCGGAGCGATGACAGATAATTCCGGGCACGGTATTCCATATCAAGCCCTTCAAGCGCGGGGTATCCCTGTCATTGAATCGACGCGCGCCTGGTCGCAATCTGTGGCTGAGTGTGCCTTCGGTCTCGCGTTGTCCTCACTGCGTCGGACAGCACAGTGGCATCTACGGATGGCACAGGGTGAAAAACTCTGGGATTGGGAGAACCCGATGTGGGGTTCGCTAAACGCCCGTGAAAGCGGCGCGCCCTTTGATAAACTTCCGGCGGCACATCAGTTCTGTGATGATCCCGATTTCGTTAACGGCGATCTCGGCACTAAAAACATTGGTGTCATCGGCCTCGGACAGATTGGCGGAAAAATAGCAAAATGGTGTCGGGTTTTTGGGGCAACAGTCGTCGGTTTCGATCCGTATGTCTCAGACGAACTCCTTCAAGAATGGGATGTACAACGCACCGATATGGACACACTTGCCGATACATCCGACATCGTGTTCGTAGCAGTCCCGCCGACACCTTCAGCGAAACACTTATTAAACCGAGAACGGATCTACCATCTCCGCAAAGGAAGTTTGGTTGTCATAATTACGCGCGCCTTTGCTGTTGATATGGAAGCATTGCGGGAACGAATTGCAAAGGATGAACTCGCCGGAGCGTTTGATGTCTACGATAGTGAACCCGTACACGTCGATGATGAATTGCGGAATCGGGATAATGTCGTCCACACACCGCATATCGCTGGTAGAACGAAAGATTCCAACCTACGGGTGGCGGATATGACTGTCGATGACTTTGTGCGGGTGCTGAAGGGCGAAGCACCTCTGGGAGCATTGACTCCGAAGGCAGTTGAGGTCCGAACCTCACCGAATCCGAGCCAGTAATAGTAAATATTTATCAGTTGTCAAGACGATTTTTTCTGCAAAAAAATCTTTCAGTTTTGACCAACAACTCGCGCCTTAGTAAAAGCATCTGTAGACGAATTGTTGGTCAAAGTTAAGAGAGCAGCTGTGGCAGCAACACAATCTTGTAACCACCACAAGAAGCCTTTTTAACTGACAACTATAAAAAAAAATGTCACCGAAAACAGAATACAAAAACCTTATCCGTTCAGACATCGCAGACATGGCACCTTACACGCCCATTGTGCCGTTTGATGTGCTGAGTGAACGTCTCGGTATCCCTGCTGAGGACATCATTAAACTTGATGCGAATGAGAACCCCTACGGGCCTTCACCGCGTGTATATGAAGCATTGACGGATGAAACCTATTACCACATATATCCGGATCCTGACAGTTCATCGTTACGTCAAGCCTTGAGTCAATACATAGGCGTTGAGGCAGCCCATATCGTTGCTGGTCACGGCGCGGATGAATTGATTGATCTCATAATTAGGTTATTCATCGCCCCTGGTGATGCTGTCATTAACTGCCCTCCGACGTTTGGAATGTACCGTTTTGACACGGAACTTAACGGCGGAAGCATAATTGACATTGAGCGAAAAGAGGACTTTTCTTTACACACTGGGGCGGTGGTTGATCTCGCCGCCACCAATAGAAATATCAAACTCATTTTTATTACAAGTCCAAACAATCCTGATGGTGGTATACTCGACGATGCATGTCTTCAAGAGCTGCTTCAGCTGCCGTTAATTGTCGTATTGGATGAAGCATACATTGAATTCGCTGGTGGGAGCCGTGCGAATTGGGTCTTGGAACATGAGAACTTGATTGTGCTTCGGACCTTCAGCAAGTGGGCAGGATTGGCAGGATTAAGGGTAGGATACGGCATCTTTCCGCACTGGATACTCTCACATCTGTTGAAGATTAAGCAGCCGTACAACGTAAATGTTGCAGGCGCAGCCGCTGCCTTGGCTTCGTTGTCTGATGTGTCTCGATTGGAAGAAAATGTGGGGAAGATTGTGGCAGAGCGTGGAAGGCTTTATGCGGCGTTGCAGGCGTTTGACTTTTTGGAACCCTATCCAAGTGAGGCGAATTTCATTCTGTCACGAGTGATTGGAAGAGATGCAGCGGCACTGAAATCGACATTAGCTGAACGAGGAATTCTGATCCGATATTTTGATACACCAGGTTTACGTAATCACGTTCGAATCAGTGTTGGTACACCCTCGCAAACATCTGTCCTCTTAGAAGTCCTATCTACGCTATAGAGCTATAGAAAAGGTTCCAACACTTCATCTACTGAGTGAGTATTGGGAAACCATTTAACAATTTTTTGCAACACCTCATCAAGCAGCACATCAGGACAAGAAGCACCAGCAGTCAGAACAATATCGGTAGGTGTTTTCTGCCCTGTTTCGGTTGTCTGAAAAAGCCAATTTTCCGTCGTCTGGACCTGTTTTGTCTCTAATTCGAGATGCCGAATGCGTTTTGGACTGAGGAGCTCATCTGCATCCCGAATAAAATAAGTGGGAAGGTGTTGTTGACAGAGTTCCACCAGATGGCTTGTATTAGAAGAATTATAGCCGCCGACAACGACAGCAATATCGCCGCCGTCGGCAATAAGCGCAAGTGTTGCGTCTTGATTTTCTTTAGTCGCGTAACAGAGAGTATCTCTCGTATCGGCAAAGTGTGAAGACATATCGGTTTCACCGTATGTTGCTCTGATAGTATCCTGCAATAAATTGGCAATTGCCTCGGTTTCCGTTGCGAGCATCGTTGTCTGGTTGACAACGCCGATGCGCTCCAGATGGACAGTAGGATCGAAACCGGGGGAGAATCGGTCTGCAAACTTTTTGAAGAAGAACGCTGCGTCTGCCTCGCCGGAGATAACCTTTGCCAAATCCTGTGCTTCTCCAAGATCACGAACAACGACAACGGGAGCACTCGCTTGTGCGTGCGAAAATGTCGCCCGAGTTTCTTCATGGTAACGTTTCCCGTGAATAACAACGGTGTAATCCTGTTTACCAATCTCCTCACTCCGTCTCCAAACTTTTTCGACGAATGGACACGTCGTATTATAGGCAGTAAGCGTAACACCACGTGCCTTGAGAGCTCGCTCCACCTCGAGAGTGGTACCGAAAGCAGGTACAATAACAACATCGTCTGGCATCAGAATGTCAAAAGGGAGGAGTGGCATGCCGGCGGTATCCATTAGGAACTGGACACCGCGCTGTCTTAGATTTTCATTGACATGTGGATTATGAATAATTTCAGACAATAGAAAAATGCGCTTGTCTGGGTTCTCTGCGAGTGCCTGATAGGCAATTTCAATAGCGTTTTCGACCCCGTAACAGAAGCCGAAGTGGCGAGCTACTTTGAATCGGACAGGTCCGAAGTCCAATAATGTTGGTGCCAGGTCTCGCTTTCGGACATCAGTGTCCCGGCGCGCTTGTTTAACCACAGAAATAATAGGGCTATGATAGAAGTGAGGCAATTTGAAGATTCGAGGCATTCGCGCTCCCGTCCATCGCAAAAGGAGTAGTCGTATTTTCCTAAGGCCTATAAATTGTTGTTATCTGCTTGTTCCATTGTCCGTTTAACACTCTGTCAAGAAACTAATTCTCAGTGCCTGGACCAGAGGTTACTTTTATATGACTTGTTTAAATTTCTTAGGCACTCAGGACTTTTCGTCCTTTGGCACGGCGACGAGCAATAGTTTGTCTTCCGTGTCGCGTAGACATCCGTTTGCGGAAACCGAGTTTATTTTTTCGTTTCCGTCGATGTGGCTGGTATGTGCGCTTCATGAGTGTCTCCTTTTTTCTCTGTAGGCGTTATCTTTTTCAGTTAGGGCATTACAAATTAAGTACTTCAGTTCGCCGGAGTGGTGTTGTGCTTTGGTTAAAAATGATACGCTATTTTTCGGCATTTGTCAA
>VXZK01000174.1 GCA_009845545.1 Candidatus Poribacteria bacterium | reverse complement strand
TTGTTATTGACGAACTCGCTGAACATCTGGGCTCTATCGGTGCTATTCACTACACATCCCCTCAAATTAGACCCGGATAATTTGGCGAAGGTATTGTAAGGGAACGCTGCCAAAATATTTACACACCCGAATATTTGCTTGCTATTGGCGCGTAATTGTGGTATACTTAACGGTGAATCATCCACAAAAAGGAGGGGAAGGATGGCTTACGTAATTTATGAACCGTGTGTTGACGTAATGGACACCGCATGCGTTGATGTCTGTCCTGTAGACTGTATACACACCAGCGAAGGCGAAAAACAACTCTACATCGATCCAGACGTGTGTATTGACTGCGCCGCGTGTGAACCTGCGTGTCCGGTCGAGGCGATCTCTATTGAAAGTGATGTCCCCGCCAAGTGGGCATCGTATATTGAAATAAACCGCAAATTTTTTGAGACTTTCGTTAAACCAGAAACAGCGGGCACCGGAGACGGCGAAGCAGGAAAAACTAAACAAGGCAAACAACAAGGGATTCCAGAAGAATTTGTACAGATACCAGAAATACCCGATACACGACTTCGTGCGCCGTTCAATGTGTTAGCGATGCTCGGACAACCGATCCTCGGGGCATTCTCAGCAAACTTTAAAACGCGGCTTGAGGAGATGGCAGGAAATCCACGAGTGTTCAGTGCAGCCGTATCTACTGGTATCAACAGCCTCATCAACCTCACACTTTATCCGCTTATTCTTTTCTTCATCGGGTTCCAAGGACAAACTCCGGACCTGTTCTCAAGTAAAGGTAACTTGATGATCTTTCTCGGGATCGTCATCGCGATCACTGAGGGTATCTACCGCTTTAAAGATGAATTGAGTTCAACATCCGAACAACCGCGTTACGGTGCAGCGTTCTACGGATGGATTCTGTCGCTCGTTGCGACCCCACTGCTCATCGGTGCGCGCTCCGCTTTGGTTACCGCCCTTCCAGCACAACGGACAACGGTCCCTGGGGCAGTAGATGTGGAGGGTACAATTTACGCCGATGATATAAAGGAACGCTACCGACGTTACGGAATGATTAATCAGGTCTCAGAGATGGCGAACTATTATCGCATCGAAGTCGAGTTCCCGCGATGGGTCCCACATTCTTCTTTGAAAGAAGCGTATGACCTTCCCGATAGAATGCCAGACTATGACTACGAAGTCCATTTGAGTTCTCCATACATGACAGACGCTACTCCGACATCGGAGACTACTGTGACCGTGCAGACGCAACTTCCTCTAAATCCAAAGACAGGACAGATGGAGGATCCGAGATTTGAAAATGTCGTTGGACGTGCAAGTTCCTTCCCGAACGGTTTTACAAATGTCTTTCCTATTCAAGCACAACCGACGGATTTCCGTACACACTATCGGAATAGAGTCCTTGAAATTATTGTACCGAAAACAGGCACTTATGACCAACTGGGTTTGGAGCCACCCGTCCATTACGCGAAACTCAAAGGGTAGCGCTTTGTCACGTCAAAGTTGATAGGTATAAAGATCGCGAGCACAGCTCGCTCCTACAAGAAAAGGCGTGTGTCTTGGAACATGACTAATATCCGGATCAGGATTATGGGTAAACCGCATGTTGGATAAAGAGACGCTTGTTGCGTGGGATAAGCGTTACCTCTGGCATCCATTCACGCAGATGCAAGATTGGCTCACAGAGGATGTCGTCATCATTGAACGCGGTGAGGGGTGCTACCTTATAGACGCTGTCGGCAATCGGTACATTGATGGCACGGCTTCTATGTGGACAAACGTTCACGGGCACAATCACCCTGAATTGAATACAGCACTCAAGGCACAGTTGGATAAAATTGCACACACCACGCTGCTTGGGTACAGCAATGTCCCCGCGATTCGACTGGCACAAAAACTGGTGGAAATCACGCCGGCAGGACTCAACAAGGTCTTTTACTCCGATAACGGTTCAACGGCTGTCGAAATCGCCTTGAAGATGGCGTATCAGTACTGGCAACATAAGGGAGAACCGCAACGGAAACTGTTTATCCATTTCGATAATGCTTATCACGGTGACACGATAGGTGCTATGAGTGTCGGTGGGATTGATAGTTTCCACACCACCTTTGATTCCCTCCTTTTCAAAGGTGTCCGTGTATCCGCTCCTGAAACCTATCGTTCCACTTGCTATACAGATACGTCGGACAACAACACTGCTGTGAAAACGCGTTGGCTTCATGCAGTAGAAGCCGCGCTCTCTGAAAATGCGGGCCAGGTTGCTGGTATCATTTTGGAACCGCTCATTCAGGGCGCGGGTGGTATGTTGGTCGCTCCGAAAGGTTTTTTGAAAGAACTTGCGGTATTCGCAAAGCGATGGGAAACACTCCTCATCGTCGATGAAGTGATGACCGGATTCGGACGCACCGGCAAAATGTGGGCATGCGAACATGAAAACGTTACACCCGATATCTTATGCACGGCAAAGGGTCTCGCCGCCGGTTATCTTCCTCTCGCTGCGACACTAACGACTGACAATCTCTACAACGCTTTCCTCGGCAAATATAGAGACCTTAAGACCTTTTTCCATGGTCACACCTTTACCGGAAACCCGTTAGCATGCGCTGTGGCATTAGAAAACATCGCTATTTTCGAGCGTGAGAACCTTCTATCCGAACTTCAACCGACGATTGAACATTTCAGAAACCGGCTTCAAGAATTTTATAGACTGCCACACGTCGGTGATGTACGTGTGTGCGGTCTCGCTGCTGGTGTAGAACTCATGGAAAACCCGGGCTCACACACGCCTTATCCGTTTGAAGAAAAGGTAGGTATCCGGGTTTGCAAAGAGGCACTTGCCCGTGGAGCGATGCTCCGGTCTCTTGTGAATACGATTGTCCTGATGCCGACGTTGCAAATCACGATTTCTGCATTGGACACCCTGTTGGACATCGTTTATACTTCAATTGAGACGGTCACGAAAAAATAGGTGCGGTTCCAAACCGCGCCTACCGGGCCTGGGTGTATTCGAATTACCGAAAACCGCGCCTACCAAGAGGTGTTGAAAAAAAAAATAGGGCGGGTGTTCAACCCGCCCTGCAATTAATTGGAACTACTTAGAAACCCGCACGACCGACTGCCGTATTCTGTGCTCGATCTGTCACTTGAATGGTAATCGCGTGCCCGCCTGCGGGAAGTTCACCAGTTTCTAAGAGAAGCTGCTCGCTCTTAGAATCGAAGATCCCGTCATCGGGGAAGATCGCCTTCCAGTTCTCATCGCTATCAATTTTATAGACGGCTTTCTGGATAGGTGTAGCCATATCCGTAACCTCACAAGCGATTTTGTAAGTGCCATTCCCATTAGGCGTGACTTTAATTTCGCCGACAGAAGGCTGAGTATTATCTACATCAAACGGCGGACTCACCTTGTCAGCAGATTTTGCCCAACCGACCGGGTTGCTCAGTTTATCGGTAGCGACAACTTTCACTTTGTATCGTCCATCAGCAACCGTGGTAATATCCCACTCAAATTCGGCTTTGGTTAACTCTTTTTTCAGGAGTCGCCAGTTTTCTTCAGAAACAGCTTTATAGTAGAGCGTATACTGAAGCGTATCGGCATTTGCGTCCTCAACCTTCCAACTAATCTTCCATTTTTTAGAAGGGGCATCGTCTCCACTGCTGGATCCGCCACTTCCGCTGCGTGCGCCTGGAGGTGGTAAATTTCCGCCAGAAGAACGCCGCCGCGTATCTTGATTACTGCTGCCGCTGCCATCATCCACAGTAATATCCGTAAATCGTGGCTCAACGTTCGTCTGTACAGATGCGAGGGTTACCTTCTTCAAGACGGGGGTTTTCGCTGCGTCAGTCGTAGTGAACTTAGCGCGCCACTGGATGTACTGTGCGTCTCCATTGGGAACTTGTGAGCCTTCCGCAGTAGTGAGTTCTTCCGACCAGTCGTTCCAAGTATCATCAGGCTTTTTCGTATTACCGGTACGCGTTGAGAAAGCGATTGCGGTGCCTTCTTCCATCTCACCTTCCCAAGAAAGTTTTCCCCATCGGGACAAACTTTTTGCGTCATGAACTTTCGACTCAAGTGTTCCTTTTTCAACATGATCGGTAGCCAGCGTAAAGAGTTTACCGGGATTCCCAGTTGCCAAGACGGTTTTGGTCTTTCCATCAACCTCTTTTTGATGTATCGCGACGACTTGATCCGCTGAACATTTTCCGACTTCAACAGAATCGCCACTCATTGCGTTGACGCGGTAGATTTTTCCTTCATTCCCTGTTCCGACAAGGATTTGGGAATCGCTTTCCAAGACGAACGCTAAAATAAGTGGCTCTGGCGAGTTCCAAACTGATACAGCAGTGCCATCGGGTCGAATTTTGTAGATGTTAGACTTATTCTCTTGCGGCGGTCCACCCCCGGGTGGCGGCGGTCCACTGGGTGTAGGCGGTCCTGCGCTGCTACCACCGCGGCGATTTCTTGCAGGTTCGGCGGGTTGAGATGTAACGGCTGCAGCATAAAGGTTGCCTTTGCTATCCATTTCAAGTGTGCGGACTTCTTTCTCTTTGGCTTGATAAATGACCTTTGCAGTGCCATCGTCCATAATATGGTAGATAACGCCGTTGTCGCCGCTGCCAGCATAGAAACCATTTTCGTGCTGAAGGAGGGTCATAATATTCTTTTCTTCGGCATCAAATAGGACGCTGGATTCACCTTCCGGTGTAATTTTGTAAATTTTTCCATCGGTGCCAGTTGCGGCGTAGAGATTACCTGCATCATCAAATTGTAATGCCCACACATATTTGTCGCCCTTATTGAGAAGGGTTGTAGGTGGTGTTGTGGCATCAGTGATTTTATAAATCAACCCGTCGGGTCCAGTGCCAGCGTAGAGTACCCCGTCGGGTCCGATAGCCAAGCTGTAAATAGTAACTTCGGGTGAATTATAATAGAGTTCAGCGGTGTCGCCATCGGCATTAATTTTATAGATTTTTCCTTCGTTCCCGGTGCCCGCGTAGAGGTTTCCTGCGGAATCTTCGACAAGTGCCCAGACCTGGGTCTCCTTCATTTTCGTAAAAGCATCAATTTTGAGAGACAACATAACGTCTCCGGTGCTTGTGAGTGAAAGGTCTTTGGGCTTACCAGCCTCGAAATCCGCCTGATGCTGCTGTTCCCACAACGAAGTTTTCACCGCGGATGCGACACCCGCGAAAATCAAAACGATTAAAATAAGGCTCCAAACGGAGAAGACACGGCGCATTGAAAATACCCTCCTATAGGGTTGGCGAAACTTTAGGTATGCTGCGAGTCGCCAAATTTAAAGATTCTTCTATATGATTTAGATTCACCAGTATGGCCGGGCAAAGTCTACCTGCCGCTATCCTGTTACTGGTTATTGTAGAGGTCGGATTGTCTCCGCCCTATCCATTCCATCTTTTTAGGTGCTATTCGGCGTTCCTATCAACGACAAATCGAATAATACCACTGCCAGAAACAACATAGTCTGTGGACAGTTTGTCAACATGTAAGGCTGTTCCCAAAGTATATCCGGTATTTCCAACGACCTGCTTTGCAGTGTTCATTACAGACATAACCGAGGGTGGCAAATTCGAGAATTCTTGACCTTGAACGGTGAGTCCGGGTTGGGGCACAGAAAGTTCCAAGATAATATTGGAGTTGTTTTGTTCCCGTTTCAAGAGTTCAATTAACTGGTTGATATTTCTATGCCGAAAATTGTAGGGTGCGCGGGAACGCTGCCAAGACTGATAAAAATTCCCATTAGACGCGAGGAGCATAACAAGCCCATCCGGTGTATCCTTGGGAATCGTAATTGTTCCTGTCAGGACCACTGGCATTTCAAGATAAGGCTGCAAAGTTATTTCGACTGCGACGGTATCGCCTGGACGATAGCGAAGTTTATCGACCCGTAGACCCTGGACCCTTGCCGTCCTTCGCTTATCTTCTATCTTGATATCAAAATCAACGCTTTCAACCTGAACCTTTGTGTAAGTGTTGCTGTCCAACAATGCCATTGGATACATCACAGTCTGCATGACACCAGATGCTGGCGACCCACTCGAAGAAAAGACGTTTTTGTACGTCAATTCACGATTTGTGAGGTTGGGATGTTCTTTCAGGGTAATGGTCGTCCCCAAGTTGACCGTGTGGTCATGGAAGTAGAACTCCAGTGCATCTAAGAGGTAGGATGTCCCGATTCCAGCATAGAGTCCAGATATTCCACGGTCTCTTATCACTTCATAATACTTTTCGTGCCGCTTCCCATCAGTTGTCTGCACATTGACATTGACGGGGATATAACTCGGATGTTTCCCAATAATACCCGCGATTGCAGTTTCTCGGTCTTGGACTAAGGTGCCGATGGGTTGTGTGGGTGCTGCGTATTTGGAGGAGCGGGTGGTCATCGGTAAAATAAAGTGAACATGTCCGCCTGAAAGCGGTAGATTCACATTACCTTCCGCCGACATAGAGTGTCCAAAAGCGAGGAGTTCATTTCCATCTACATAGGTGATAGTACCGTAGCCAAAAAACGAAACATCACCACGCACCATTTCCATCCCAATGATCTGCCCCTCTTCAACGGGTGATTCCTTAATAGGACCGCCGCCGCCTGCGGCCTGAACAGGCACAAAATTGAATTTGTCAAAAACCGGTTTGGCATACCGCATGAGTTCTGCATTCAGGGGCGGCATTGCGAGCGGTATTTGCAACTGTGCCGATTTGGCTCGGGAAGGCGTACGGGATAGACTTTCAAACCATGCCTCATCAAAACTGCGAGGTACTTCTGGGAGTCTACCATCCCGAATTAAAGACGGGCCCATATCCAACCCAGAATCCTGTGTTGCAGCTGCAGCGCCGAGGTCAAAAAGTTGTGTGCCTTGGTAACTTAAATTTGGTTCCATCCCACGTTGTGCCACTTTAACCATCGCTTCAATGGGTGTGACACCAAAGAGATTCGCATGCAGGCGTTGATTCCAAAACCCAAGCGAGAGTGCGCCTATGAGCCGTCCATCAATATAGATCGGGCTACCGCTCATGCCGCCTGCGACACCGGTACGTTTAAAGTTGTCGCTGAGCCCTTTACACCATACGACATGCCACCCGGGGAAATAGTTATATTCAACGCTTACAACTTCAAAATCAAATGCTTCCACCTCTATTCCTGAAAAGACCGTGTAGCCCTTCCCGTGCATCCCCGGTTTCACATCGGACAACGGCATAAACTTCTCAGCGTCCCACTTAATCTGTGCATGGCTATGATATGCAGCCAAGCAGAACACTATTATCAGCGCGCAAAGCCAAACCTTTTTCACAACGTTACTCCTCTCTGAACTATCAGAAATCTGTTTTCTGTTCGCAATAATCATTTCAATCACATATAGTGTTTTGTCCAATACGGTCAAGACATAAT
>VXZK01000136.1 GCA_009845545.1 Candidatus Poribacteria bacterium | reverse complement strand
ATAACTTTAGGATATTTACCCTATTTAATCAATCAATTTTGGCTAAGGTATTGTTAGGAAGGACAATATATATGTTAATCGCAGATTTAAATGAAATTGAAGGGCGCACCTATCCTGCCCGTAGACGCACCAAAAACCTTGTCGGCGGCACATCCCCGATCCAGATAGACGAATTCTGCATGGGGTTCGTCGTCTTGGAACCTAACGGTGGTCAAGTGCCGTGGCATAACCACGAACAGGAAGAGATCTACTTCATCGTCGAAGGTGAAGGCGAGATGTGTCTCGGTGAAGAACGTCAAACCCTCTCGGCGGGTCAGACCGTCTTTATCCCCTCATGGGTCTTCCACCAGTTGACGAACACGGGTGACACACCGATGAAGATGGTCTACTGCTACGGACCCGCGGGCGATGTCGCGCACTGGAAACAAGAACTCGCTGGTACACTCCCGAAAGCCGGTGTCGAAGCACCCCCACTCCCAGAAGGCGCAGCCCCCCAATGCACTGACAAAGCTTAGAAGGATCCAGAATTAATAAACGATGCGTAACGCATACCCGAGAGAAATAAAAATCTACCGTTCTCGGAATGGTCGAGAACCTTTCACAGAATGGTTGAACGCAATTCGAGATCAGAAAACACAAAGGCGCATTCGGACCCGGCTCGCAGCTCTCAAATTAGGCAATTTCGGAGATTACAAATCTGTGGGTGAAGGGGTCAAGGAGACGCACCTATGAAAAAAATGAGAACGTACCGCGAGTACCTTATCAATATATTCACCGATCGCGATGAAGCGATTGGGCACCTCCAAATGGCACTTGAAGATTACCAAACTCACGGGAACACAGACACATTTCTATTCTTGCTGGAAACCGTCGTAGAAGCTCAAGGCGGGATTACTGAACTGGCAAAGCAAACCGATACCAAGCCACACGTGCTTTCGGACGCGCTCACCAGTGACGATGTACCCCTGATTGACAAACTGGCAACGATTCTTAAAGCACTCGGATACCGACTTTCAATCGAACCGTTAGAAGTGGACAGCCTCAATCTTGAAACTACTACCACGGCGGGACAAGCTGCAACAGCACCTCTATCAGAAAACCGAGGCACACCAGTAGGTAAATAATAGGAGACAGATGACCAATCATACCCAAAAAACGCATCGCGTCGGCATCATCATGAACGGTGTTACCGGCAGGATGGGAACCAACCAACACCTCATCCGTTCCATCTTAGCTATTGCAGAAGAAGGTGGTATCCCGATCGGTGACGGCGAAGTGATTATGCCCGACCCGTATCTCGTCGGACGGAATCCGGCGAAACTGGAGAAACTCTCCGAAACCACCGGCGTCGAGAAATGGACAACAGACCTCGACGCTGCCCTCGCCGATGACGCTTACAGCGTCTATTTCGACGCACAGGTTACCTCACGCCGCGTCGAGGCAGTCGAAACCGCAATTGCAGCAGGCAAACACATCTATTGTGAAAAACCGACCGCCACAACAACCGAGGACGCATATCGTCTCTATGAGAAAGCAGCGAAAGCAGGACTCAAAAACGGGGTCGTTCAGGATAAACTCTGGTTGCCCGGTATCCAGAAACTCAAGCGTTTAATAGATGCCGACTTCTTCGGAAACATTATCGCCATCCGCGGTGAATTCGGCTACTGGGTCTTCCAAGGCGACGCAATCCCGACCCAACGTCCATCGTGGAACTACCGTACCGAAGACGGCGGCGGAATTATTCTTGATATGTTCAGCCACTGGCGATACGTTATCGACAACCTCTTCGGTGCTGTCAAAAGCGTCTCCTGTATCGCTGCCACACATCTCCCACAACGCTGGGACGAAGAAGGCAAACCCTATCGCTGCACCGCTGAAGACGCTGCCTATGCGACGTTTGAATTGGAGAACGGCATCATCGCCCATTTTAACTCATCTTGGGCAGTCAGAGTCCGCCGCGACGATCTGCTGACGATACATGTGGACGGTTTGAACGGGTCGGCTGTTACTGGATTGCGGGATTGTTGGATTCAGCTCCTCTCAGGAACGCCGCGTCCCGTCTGGAACCCGGACATCGAACAACCGATCAAATTCTTCGACGGATGGCTCAAAGTGCCGGAACAGGAGACCTACGAGAACGCATTCAGAGCGCAGTGGGAGCTGTTTCTCCGCCACGTCGTCGCCGATGAACCGTTCCCATGGACGCTCCTCGCAGGTGCAAAAGGCGTACAGCTCGCAGACAAAGGCATGGAATCCTGGCAGACCCGCAAATGGATAGAATTACCAGAGTTACCTGTAGCATAGACTGTGAGTCTGTGGCAAGGATCACTTGTAGCATAAACTTTCAGTTTGTGCCTGCGTATGCTGCAAACTAAAAGTTTGCCCTACAAAAGCAAGAACCAAATAACCCGGCTCTCCTATAAAAAAATATTTGACAAAATTCACGTTTTGCCGTATAATAATTGTTACCGATTGGAACACACAACGTTAGTAGGACGACACGCGCAGATTCTTGAAACTCAAGACTAAAATCAGGTGGCAAGCATGCTAATCGGACCTATCAATTTTAACGATGTCAAAACGATCCTCGCCGCCCCTCAAATTGAGGGAGTCCGCAGCGATACCGCTAATCGCTGTGACTTTGTTTGCACGTCCACAAACCGTTATGTTAATTACCAGTTAACAGTTGCCCCCCCCCCGCTTTACAAAAGTTAAGTATTTTACTTCACACAGTCTGTCCGGTTTCCATACTACCGGCGATGGGACCCTATGTTCCCGCGTGCTGCCTTTGTCGTAGACAAAGTGTTGCTTCGCGGGCTTTTTGTGTTGCATCAAAACGACTCCGAAAAGTAGATTCCTTCGTAAGGCAATTTTTGGGGAGACTTGATGCTTTACACAATATCTTGACAGGAGAAAGACAATGCAGATGACTGACCAAGAGATGAGAGAAGCAATGGAACGTGCTGATGGGATCGTCGCAAAAGTACGCGCACTGATCGCTTTAGAAGACAAAGTACTGGGGGCGAGAGCGTCTGTACGCCAACTTCCCGTCAATAGTACCAACGCATCTTCAGCACGCCTACAAGAAAATTTGGTGGGATTAGAAGCACAACTCAAAGAGAGCGTTGCAGAACTGGACACTATCACCGAAGAACTCCACTTTGCAACGCCCTGTTTCAGAGCTTACGTCTTACCGCAGATAAGCGAACTTGTCGGAACGCTCAAAGCCTGTGATGCAGCAGAGCGAAACGAACTCAAAGCACTCATCACCACACTCACAGACGAGAACACCGAGACAACTCAGCAATTAGAAGAGGCGATTCTAACGCAGCTCAAGAACAATCTTGAACGCACATTTAGCATGGTTGATAGTGAAACGTCCGAATAAAGGGACGCTGCCATCCACCGTGTAGGTTCGGTTTCCAACCGAACCTACACAGTTGTGCTTCATTGACCTACATCGTCTCTTTTCCTATATGAATTCAGGGTCCGCGGATCCACCCCTAACGAATCTGCCGCCGCTGACATAGTCCCAAATTCCTCTAACCGCTGCTGGGCAACCCGCCTCTGAATCTGCTTCATATCCAGGCCACGGATCCGAACGACCTCCTCTTGGCCACCCAACAATTCCGACAAATAGGCGGAGGCATCGCCGATCACCCGCCACTTTACTTTCTCAGGAAGCACCCGCCAAACAGACTTCGGCACGCCACCGAAAAGTAGAACGAACTCCTCTACAGAAAGCATCGCCAAAATCTGGCGCACCTCCCCCGGAATCGCCGAAACCGTGCCCGAATCTTGTCCCCTTTCAAAAGCTGCTATCTTTGGCGTGATCACAATATCACAAGGCAGATTGCTTACCGTGATTTCATCTGTCTCCGCTGAAACCACAGCTTTTTGAATCTCGCTCCTTAGCTCCCGTATATTACCCCGCCAAACAGCACGCTCCAAAAAATCGCAAGCCTCATCCGAAATCCTGACAACGTTTTTGCGATGTTCGCGACTGTACTCAGAACGAAAAGCGTCCGCTAAAGGGAGAATATCTTCCCGGCGCTCCCGCAGCGGCGGAATATGAATCTCAAAGATCCCCAACCGGTAATACAGATCTTCTCTAAATGTCTTAGATTCTATCTCCGCTTTAATATCTTTATTCGTCGCAGCGATAACCCGAACGTCTGTCCGAATCACCTTATTCCCGCCCAACCGCGTGAATTCCTGAGACTCTAACACCCGTAAAAACTTCGGCTGTACCTCAATAGGCATATCACCGATTTCATCTAAAAAGAGCGTCCCTGTATCTACCTCTTCAAACGCACCCGTCCGACGATGCGTCGCACCGGTGAACGCCCCGCGCTCATGACCAAATATTTCACTCTCGAAGAGCCCGTTAGTCTGCAACGTACTGCAGTTGATGGCTTTGAACGGATTACCGTTGCGACCGCTCGTTCGATGTATCTCCCGCGCAACAATCTCCTTGCCAACACCCGTCTCCCCTGTAATCAGAATAGGGACATCTATGCCAGCAAACTGCTCCACCTTCTTATGCACCTCCTGCATTGCTGCCGAAGGCAGCTCAATAGGACGCACCTCATTTTGCGTATCTCTCATACCCATTCCTCTATTGGGTTGTCCAGCCTAAAATTGAAAGCAACCCCGTTCGTAGTAGGGCAATTTATTGCCCGTTTCCGAGCAAACGTGGACAACCCACTATGCTCTAAAAAAATACCGAAATTGTCTAAACTATTGTAGCATAACATAACCGCCGGTTGTAAACAACCCAAAATTGCCCAATTAAGCAATTTTTGCGTATACAATTTTTGCGTATACAATTTTTGCGTATACAATTTTTGCGTATACAATTTTTGCGTACCCAGAACAGCTTCCAACCAAACGCTATTCAGACGCAAGCCCGGTAGGTTCGGAATGTAATACAAGGAATGGATTTAGTCTATTCCCAGACTAAATCCCCCAACCGAACTGCCTCCCACGCCGAAACATTGAAAACCTCGCACCCGAAAAACACACCATAAAACGACAACTTTAGCGTTGGCATGAATCTTGCATATATTACGCTATGAGCGTGCATTTGTTGCACCTCAGTTTAGAGAAAAGAAAAATGCTGACAAACGGTAACACCACACCCGTGACCTAAAAACGTACCCACCCCATAAATCTCGTATGAAGTGAGCGAGATTTCGGGTACAAAACCACAGCACGGCGTGAACCCGTTGAAATCTAAGCATTGTTCCATACTCTATATTTGAAGGAGGTCATCGCGGTTGCCCGTTGCTTCCGTGAAGAAATGCCAACCGCGGTAACCTTACACGTTACGCAACCGAAAAAACAGCACAAAAATATCTTACATTTTGACACGTAAGGAGATTTTTTTCAATGCGAAAATACGCATACATAATTCTGCTGGCACTCCTCGCCAGCACCGTCTACTTCACAAGTTGCGAACGGATCCCAACAATGATGGATCCTCTCTTACCCAACGCTGAAGAGATAGAAACACCACCAGAAATGGTCGAAACACCTGAAGAAATGATGGAAACGCCTGTCGACCTCGTAGATGTCCTGATCTACACAAATCGCAGCTACTGGATAGAATTGGAAGCCGCAGAGATGGCAGCAGAAACTACGAAAAACCTCTTGGAAGCCAACGGGGTTTCCGTACATATCACAAAAGACGACACTTATGTCAGAGAATGGATGCTTCAGACCACCAGTGACGGCAACCTTAATGTCATCGTCTTTTACGGCGTACTACCCGCCTCTGTCTATTCTACTGGAAATGCCCAAATAGACGGCTCCATCGCAGAAAACTGGATCGAAACAACCGACGGCGATACCATCCTCAACCACGCAGACTACATCGCCTTCAATACCGATTATGATACAGATAAAATTGATGTAGACGCTATTGTTGACTGGGACGCCCAAGTACAAGCCGTAGGATCAAATAGAGAAGATGGATTGCAAAACCTTATGGACAATCCTACCATCAATCTTTTTACGGCTGGTGTCTCGTCAATGCAGGTCACATCTGATGGCCTCGCCCTAACACCGAGTTTAGCCAATTTCGATTCACTGAGACCTATCCCGTTGAACCAACTCCAAGGCGAATGGTTCGCTGAAAAAGTCTTCGCAAGCGATACGGGTAATGCGGAGGCAACCTATGCAGACCCGGTCATCCTCCGAGACGGAGACCTTGGCAGACTCGCGATCGTCCATGCCACTACCGAGTACGAAGGACTTCTAAACGGTGAAGTCGCAGCGGAAATTATCCTCAATTCCCTCTTAGCAGCACCCACCATCCAATAAATGGAGGGCTGCTTGCCGTAGAGAAGAATATCGTGCATCTTGCGGTAGAGACTGGACCTATGAACTAACGTCTGCCGCTTCTGTTCGGTATCCGTAAAGGTGGGCTATCCGCCTTGTTTACAAGGTTTCCGATACAGAATTACGGATATGTTTTGCTCGCCGACCGATTGGGCGGACGACGACAGTTACGTGTATACGGGTAGAGACGTAGCCGCAAATCTCGGTTTCCGTTGCGTGCAGGACGTAGAACCCTAACATCCGCTAATACCATCAGTCCGTCTGCCTTCGCAGGTGGACTGATACCTAATACGCATCGAAAGGAGAAAAATTTATGAGTACAACCCTGAACACAGTCCGAGATATTATTGATAAGATCCTTGAAAATGAGGGACCGGACTGGAACACAGAAGAAAATTCCTATCGCGGCATCATGCCAGAAACTTACAAAGAATTTTGTGAAGATGCCGGTTCATGCATTCCGCATCCGGAGCTGGGCTCACATCCCAAGACAGTATACGCCTTTTACGAGTGGTACCTGGATAAAAAAGCCCATGTGTCGGAGCTACCTGGATATTTCCGATACATGCACGCAGACTTCTGCGTAAATGCACCGGCACCCGCTGTGAAGATAATCCAAGGGATAGTCGGGGCTCAGAAGGATGGTGTCTGGGGTAGCAAGACCCGTCAAGCAGTCGCGAAGTTCTTCAGCGAAAACACCCCTGAAAGCCGAGGTAAGGATTTTGTGAACAAGTTGCTGGTGAAGTATAATGATGAACGACAAGCATACTACAAACACATCTCCGCCAAGAATAGTAGGAACGAAAAATATCTGAAAGGTTGGCTTGCTCGGTGTGAGCGTGTGCTTAAAACAGCCCTTCACTATAACTGTTGTGATACTAATTCTAATTAGGACTTACGCAGGCTGCTCTTTTATACCTTATGAGACCGTTGGTTTCCTGTGTCTTGAGAACGTCGCTGTTTTTTGAGAGTTTACCTGCTAACGGAACGTGATAGTGTCAAAATTGCGTAAATCCTGTTAAGCAATAGTAAATAATAATAATCTTCCGGTTTTCGGATTTCTGAGAGGTACCGAACCCCCGTAGGGGCTGAGTTTCCCAGCCCGTCTTTGACGTACAATGTGCGTATTT
>VXZK01000105.1:4949-7486 GCA_009845545.1 Candidatus Poribacteria bacterium | reverse complement strand
TTTACAGGTATCTCCTCTCACAGAGTCTGCGATGAGCAAAATTGCGTAAGTCCTGAATAAATAAAATACATACGATTTCCCAATATACACAGAATAGGAGTTGCCAACTTCCATGAAAAGTTTGTTTTGCCTGCTGATGCTTCTCGTCGTCCCTGCAGTCGTCTTTGCACAAACAGGAACAATTGAAGGTACCGTCTATAACAACGACACGAAAGCACCATTGACAGGCGCAGAGGTACAGATTCTCCAAACCGATGAACGTCAAAAAACCGATGAAAACGGAAAATTCGTGTTCAGTGCCGTTCCTGAAGGCACTTATACCTTAATTACCACGGTGCCTGAGACTGAACTGATCCAACGAACTTCAGTGACTGTTGTAGCAGGAGAAAATCGAGAAACCGAAATCTATGTCGCAACAGAACCCGTTCGTCTTGAAGGTGTCGAGGTAATCGACAAACGCCTTCCGAAGACTGTCAACAAAAAAAGCATTCAAGCCAATGAAATCACGCGTTTACCCGGTACAGCAGGCGACGCGCTCCGTGCCCTACCAGCCATTCCGGGCATCGGTGTCGCAAACGACTTTAGCGGGGCACTCTACATCCGCGGAGGATCCGATGAGGATAACCTCTACTACTTTGATAGGGTCCCTGTCGGTTATCCATACCACTTTGGTGGCATTGTCTCGTCCTTGAGTTCTGAAATTATCGACGACATTGATGTCTACGCCGGCGGCTACGGTGTCGAGTATGGCGTGGATTCCCAGGCTGTAATTGATATAGCCTCAAAGAACAACAGCCCAACAAACTTCGGTGGAAAATTTAATCTCAATTTTCTCTACTCGGAGGGGTTACTGCAAGGAAAAATCGGCGAAAAAGGGTTCTGGTACGCAGCCGGACGCAGAAGCTACATCGACCTTTTCATCGGATCCCTCTCATTCGATACAGGAACGATCACCGCCTTCCCGCGTTTCTGGGATTATCAACTTAAAGCAGGGTATGATCTGAACGAAAAACATCAACTCTTTTTTAATCTCTTCGCCTCTGGTGACCGTTTTGCCATAAAGCTGGACGGCGAAAATGTAGACGAAGATTTTAGGGGGAATACCAGCTTTGAAAGCGGTTTTGAGGGCGCAGGGATACACCTTCGCTCATTCCTCACGGAACGGCTTACCTCCTTTTTATCACTTACCCGATCCGATTTCCTATTCGATGTTAACTTCGGTCCAGCACTCTCTCTTAACATAGATGCACCGAGTTACACCCTGCGCGAAGATATCACTTATGAACTAAACCCGAAACACCGTTTAGAATCCGGGTTAATCCTCGGGCTTGAACCCGGTCAGGTTACTGGCACTTTCACTCGGATACCGGATGAAGGCGAGGTGGATTATGACATTCGGTTCGAGGAAAAGGTACCCTTAAATGAATATGTACGTGGGCAACGCATCGAAGGCTATCTGCAGGATAGGTACACCCTGTTACCTTTCCTATCTGTCGTGTTTGGACTCCGTTTCGATTATTTCAACCGTACCGATGAACTCTCTATCCAACCGCGCGGTAGCCTGCTTGTAGAACTCCCTAATAGATCCGAACTCCAATTCGCCTATGGAATTTATAACCAGACCCCAATACCAGCACTCCTCTCGCCTACCATCGGGAACCCCGCGTTGAAGTCAAGTCGCGCGAGTCATTACATTCTTGAACTTAAACGGCAGATTTCGCAAGAGACAGAAATTGAAATGGCAGCCTATTATAAAGATCTCGCAGGCTTGGCAACAACTGACGAAGAAGCCGCTTATCTCAATCAAGGGGTCGGCTACGCACAAGGCACCGAGATCTTTCTGCGGCATCAGCGTGGAAACCGGTTTTTTGGCTGGGTTTCCTATGCTTACGCCCTCTCTAAACGTCGCGACCGTGCCGGTGAACCCTACCGCCCTTACTCGTTTGATCAGACCCACGTTGCGACACTCGCCGCAAGCTACAATCTCACCCCGACATGGGAATTCGGCGCGAAATGGCAATACCGGACCGGTAACCCGTATACACCGGTTGAAGACGCGAGCATCCAGTTCGATCCAAGGAACGGCAAACCTATCTATATCCCGATTTATGCCGAAACGAATTCCGACCGGTTACCGGCTTACCACAGATTAGACCTGCGCGTCAGTAAAATTTTCCAATTCAGCGGCTGGAAACTCGGTGTTTTTTTCGAACTTCTGAATACTTATAACCGAAAGAATCTGCTGGATTACAACTATAGCGACGATTACAAAACGCGGGACGACCTCAACCAGCTGCCTATCCTTCCTTATTTGGGAATTACAGCGGAATTTTAATCCGATTGCCTTGTAAAAGCATCTGTCTGCTAACCCTTTCAGGAGATGAAGCCTTGAAAAAGATACTGATCCTTTTAATTTGCATAGTCCCCTTCAGTGCTATCGCCCAAACCGAGGATACTAACCCATCAGATCCAACAGAGGATAAAGCATCACCAGGCCCGGTAGGTGCGGTTTGGAACCGCACCGAGCCATCAGATCC
>VXZK01000105.1:0-4939 GCA_009845545.1 Candidatus Poribacteria bacterium | reverse complement strand
AAGCATCACCAGGCCCGGTAGGTGCGGTTTGGAACCGCACCGAGCCATCAGATCCAACAGAGGATCAAGCATCACCAGGCCCGGTAGGTGCGGTTTGGAACCGCACCGAGCCATCAGATCCAACAGAGGATAAAGCATCACGTCCTATTGTTAAGTTAGACCCAATAACAGTTGAAGCAGAGCGAATCGAAATAAAACCGCGACATACTTTCGGTGGCAGATTTATCAAAAGTGCTACAGGAAGTGCCGGGGATCCACTGCGGGTTCTAAATCACCTCCCCAGCGTGGGCGTACTGAACGATTTTGTCGGAGTCCTCTCTGTCCGAGGCGGCGGTCCTGAAGATAATCTCTACTATTTCGATCGGCTGCCGTTAGGATACCCGTACCATCTCCTCGGAATCATCTCAACCTTCAACGCTGACGTGATTGAAAATATCGAGGTGTACCCGGGTGGATACGGCGCAGAGTTCGGTGCTGACGCACAGGCTGTGATTGATATCCACTCCCGCACCAAGACGGATACTCGGTTAGGCGGAACAGCCAACGCCAATTTCGTGTATTCTCAAGCCTTCCTTGAAGGAAATATAGGTGAACGCGGATATTGGTACGCTTTTGGACGGTGGAGTTATATGGAGCTCCTTTTTGGATTATTACCACGATTGTTAGAAATTGACGATGATCGGGTGACCGAGGTGCCAAGGTTCTGGAGTTATCAAGGAAAGGGGGTCTACCAATTAAATAATACACACAGGTTGGTTGTCAACACCATCGCCGCATACGATTCCGGCGAATTGAACTTTACCTCGGATGAAGTGTCTGGCGATTTGCCAGGGCCGCTGAGCTCAAATAACCCTTTCGATTCACAAGGAATTCACCTCTATTCTGAGAAACAGGACATATTCAGATCAATCGTGTCCCTCACGCGTTCCTTCTCTCGCACGGAACTTCAGTTCGGTGATGGCTACTTCTATCGGAATGCACAAAGTGTCTATGCATTACGCGGCGACCTCGAATATTGGGTTAAGCATCCGAAAACGCTGCTGGAATCCGGATTTGTACTTTCAAATATTCCCACATCACTCATTAGTGTCGGCGCACGTCCACCTGAAGAAGGGGATCCAGACTATGACTTCAGACTTAAGCAAGATGGAGAGAAAGTCCTCACCAACACATCCAAGAGCCTCCACCGGCTGGAAGGGTACCTGCAAGCAACACAAGACTTACCTTCGCCTCGCTACGCCGACTTTTATACCACTATCGGAATACGCGCAAATTACTTCAATCTCATAGACGACTTTTCACTGCAACCGCGCGGGCTTCTCGGTGTGACGCTTGGACCCACTTTCGAGAATGCTGACCACCTCCATCTTTTACCGGTAAACCTCCGTTTTATGTACGGCAGTTACGTTCAAAACCCGCAGTTCTACCAAGTCGCACTTGGGAAAAAGAATCCAGAACTCACGTCGAGCCTGGCAAGACATTATGTTGTTGCTTTGGAAAAAGATTTAACCCCGCTTACAACGAAAATCAAAATCGCTGGCTATTACAAAGACCTTCGCGATATGATTACTTACAACGAATCCGAAAGACGCTATCAAAACCAACGAACGGGATACGTGAAAGGCGTTGAGATTTCATTAGATCATAAAATAGGCGACGCGTTTCAGAGTTGGCTCTCTTATGCCTATACCATCTCTAAACGCCAAGATTCTCCAAGGGATGATGAGCGTTTCTATATGTACAACACACCGCATGTTGTGACGATCGGTCTGAATTATCTATTAGAATCGCTGGAATTTGGCGCAAATTGGCAATACAAGAGTGGTGTGCTATATTCGCCGTTATTAGCCCGAGAACTGTATATCAATCCATTTACGAAAAACGAAACGTGGGTGCCAATTCACGCTGATCCGGCGCGCACAGCTCCGTATCACCGCTTGAATTTACGGTTTCATTGGGCTTTCGTAATCTATGACAGATTGACGGGTGGATTAACGCTTGAACTTTGGAATGCTTATAACCGCACTAATTATCTTCAAGTTCGCTACAATAACGACTATACAAAAGAAGTACCGATCGCCCAATTGCCTATAGTTCCATTCTTTGCAGTGACCTTCGAGTTTTGATAATCTCGTCGTGATAATCTCGTCGTACTGAAATTTATCTATCCCAATTCGCCTCCTTTTTCGTCTATATAATATAGGACTTACGCATGCTGTTCTTTTGTAGCACAAACATCCTTGTTTGTGTCTTGTGTTTTCCGAAGATTCTCATCTAACGGAACGGGCTGCAGTCAAAATTGCGTAAGTCCTGTAATAATCAGATTTCTTTCCCCAAAGGAGGCTACACTTTTGGACGAGTATCTATCTTCTTCACCCAAATTCCAAAAGATCGCAATCCCCTTGTTCATCATTACGCTATTTCACGCCACTATTGTTAATGTCCACCCCGAGGCACACAATAGCCAGATTAAGGCATATCGTACCTACGAGAGCATTGAGATTGACGGCGATTTGACGGAGGCGGATTGGCAGCACGCGGCACCCATGGACCAGTTTGTGCAGGTCGAACCACACGTCGGCGAAAATATGTCCGAACCTATGGAACTGCGGATCCTCTACGATGATGAGAACATTTACTTCGGGTTCACCTGTTTCGATTCAGACATGTCCAAACTCATCGCCAACGAAATGCGCCGAGATGCACGCGACCTACACGAAAACGACAACGTTTTTGTCCTACTGGATACATATAACGACAAACGGAGCGGTTTTTTCTTTCGGATGAACGCCCTTGGCGCAATACAGGACAGAGCCATCACGAACAGTGGCGATTCGATGAATACCGATTGGGATGCCGTCGTCGCATGTAAGTCAAAAATTAACGATACTTATTGGACAGCGGAGCTCAGCATTCCGTTTAGTCAACTCCGTTTTGAAAAGAACGATCCGATGACATGGGGCATCAACGCTGGACGCGGCATCGCCCGCCAGCGAGAAGAGGGAATATGGATGCCTGTTCCATCCTCTTATGGCGGTCGGGCAAAATACCGAACAGCACACGTCGGAAACCTCGTCGGACTCGAAGGCATCGCACCCTCTCGAAATCTTGAATTTCTGCCGTATTTTCTGCCCGGCATCACCCAAATCAAAGATGATAACGCCACACTCCAAACAACACGTGAATTCAAACTCGGGTTCGATGCAAAATACGGCATCACCTCAAATCTCACCGCTGACATCACTTATAACACCGACTTCGCACAAGTTGAAGCAGATGAGGAACAGGTCAATCTTACCCGATTCAGTCTCTTTTTTCCTGAGAAGCGCCCCTTTTTCCTTGAAGGCGCAGGGCTTTTCGATTTTGGTATTCCACGGACAAGTTCCCGGCGACCACCACCGATGCTCCTTTTCTATAGCCGGCAGATCGGACTTGCAGAAGGGAACGCGATCCCGATTATCTTCGGTGGAAAAGCGAGTGGCAAGGTAGGTTCTTACGGTGTAGGATTCCTCAATGTTCTGACAAATGAGTTCTATGAGGCTGGCACAGACGACGATGATCCAATCGACATCCCGCGCACTAACTTTTCCGTGATGCGGATTACGAAAGATATTGCCGCAGGGTCGCGGATCGGGGTAATGGCAGTTAATAAAGACGATTTCGGGGATTACAACCGCGCAGGGGGTTTCGACTTTGAATATCGACCCAACGATCGTTTAAATGTTCGAGGTATGTGGTCCCGAACTTTTGAACCCGGTATGTCTGGGCAGAATAACGCTTGGTACCTCGGTTCCCGATGGCAGAATAATCGCTTCCGCCTAGAGGGCGCGTATACCGACATTGATGATGATTTCAATCCCGCCGTCGGATATGTGCGACGGACCGGCATCCGAAATCTTCGGGGCGAGGCACGCTGGATCCCAAACCCCCAAAAATTTGGAATCCGACAGGTCTGGACGGGACCAGAGGTGAACTATCTCCTCAACCACAATAACGAATTAGAAGAATGGAACATCTCCTACATCAATTGGTTCGAATTCGACACCGGAGACTATATCTTTTTCAGCGGTAGACGCAATTTTGAGCGATTAAACGAGGTTTTCGATTTTCGGGAGGGTATAGAAATTCCGATAGGCGACTACCAGTCCAACGCATTTAATATCCGCATGTCCAGTAATGACAGCCGACCCATTGGTGCCACCCTCGGCGGCGGCATTGAGGATTTCTACAAGGGCACAATTCGTAGAGCATACGTACAAACCACTCTTAAACCCAATGGACATATAAGTGTGAGCGCACAATACCAATTTAACCAAGTAGTGAATCTACCAACAACGTATTTTACCGACGGGCAGCCCCGCCCCGTTTACGTCAATCTTTTCAGAGGCAGACTTGACTATTCTTTTTCTACAGGGCTCTTTGCAAAACTCTTTGCCCAATGGAATGCTGATACAAACGTTGTGTCTACTAACTTCCTTATCAACTACATCTATCGCCCAGGAAGTGATTTCTATTTCGTTTTCAATCAGACGTATGATACGAATGGGACTACGAAATCCCGCTTGTTAGATTCAACCGTCGTCGCAAAAATGACGTATTGGTGGAATCCGTAATAGCACTATAGTGTTCTGTCCGCATTCAAATGATGGATAGAATTTTTCGTAGGGGCGGGGTTTCCCCGCCCAATGCATCAATCATTTATGACTTGACGAAGCAATAGTAGCGCTTCAATGTTGAGTTTATAGGTAATCCTGTTTGGAGTAGGGAAACCATTCATGGTTCTCCCATCGCTTGACTGCGGACGTGCGATAAATCGCACTACTACGAAGGCTTTGATTAGGGAAGTGGTTGCTTCGGGAAGATGATAAGTCGGTTGGTTTGACTAACTCGTTCGCTAATGTTCTCCTAAAACAGATAGCGTCACATAACTTTAATTATA
>VXZK01000047.1 GCA_009845545.1 Candidatus Poribacteria bacterium | reverse complement strand
AGGCAGGGCTCCTTTCGACTTTTCCGTCTCCTTCTCCATCTCCCAAATTTCGTCAAACTAACGTGGCGACTGTTTGTGGATGAGCGCGTTCCGATTTATCGGAAAGCCATTCTCATTCTCGCTGAATTATTGGCATTTGCCTTTGCTGTCGCCTACTTTGTAAATCCGCTTGATTTGGATTTTCTGCCTGTCTTTGGTCGTTTGGACGATATCCTCGTTGGTGCTTTTCTGATTCTCGTCCCTGGGGCTTGGTGCTTTATTAAATTATGTCCCGAACATATTGTCCGTGAACATGTGGACCGAATTTCACGGAAAGAGTAAATAGATAGTGTTGTTCCAAATGCTTTTTAAGACATACCACATTTTTTTGAACTTTTTTGCAACTTTTTTTTCCAATAGGTGTGTTTAGGACATAGACACAAAAATCTAAAAAATGATCTCGGTCATCTCCGAGACCGGAGTCACTTTATAATAAATTATCACAGTGGAGGCATACCATGAAATCCAGAACCACACTTCGGAACCCTATAAGGGTAATGTTGATTTTAGCAGCGTGTGTTGTCATAGCAGGAATTGTCATCAGCTGGGATACCGATGAGTTCACGCTACAAACTGCAGTCGGACAGACGAACGACACACTTGAAACATCGGAAGATTTTCAGCACTTAGACCGAGCGAATCGGGCGTTTATTAACTTAGTCAAACGGACGCGCCCTGCAGTTGTGAAAATTACAACACAAACAAGACGAAATAGAATCGTGACATCCCAAAGAAATCAGCTGACACCTGAAGAACAAGAGGAATTTAGACGCTTTTTCGGCGACGAACTCCCACGCCCATTCAGACGCTTTTTTGAAGAGCCCGAACGAATCCCTCTCCCTAATCTAAGACCTGCCAGAGGTGTCGGCTCCGGCGTAATTGTCAGTGACGACGGTTATATCCTCACCAATAATCATGTTATTGAGGGCACCGATGCCATTAAGGTAACCCTATCAAACGGAAAAGAGTATGATGCCGAGTTAGTCGGGCGTGATGATGCGCAGAGTGGGGTCGGTGGTAGTGATTTAGCCGTTATTAAAATTGATGCTAAAGAACTTCCAGTCCTACCCTTCGGTGATTCGGACGCACTTGAAGTCGGTGAGTGGGTTATCGCCATCGGAACGCCATTGAACTATCCCCAAACTGTGACGCGCGGCATCGTTAGCGCGAAGGGCAGGACAACATTCGCAGACTATGGAAACTATGGACACCTCATACAAACCGATGCCCCCATTAATCAAGGGAACAGCGGTGGCGCGCTGATTAACATCCGTGGCGAATTGGTCGGTATTAATACCCTAATTGCCACTAACGGTCTTACGAGGGGAAATATCGGACTCGGGTTCTCCATCCCAAGCAATCTCGCACGACAAATCTTACCGCAACTTATAGAAAACGGGAAGGTGGAACGCGGGTGGCTCGGTATTAGGATGGACACGGTGAGCCCTGAGTTAGCGGAGAAACTGAACCTCGATCCGCCACGCGGGGTGCTCGTTGAAGTTGTCGGTCCGAAAAGTCCTGCTCAAAAAGCAGGCATCCAGGTCGGTGATGTTATTCTTACCTTTGATGGGCAACTAATCCAAGACCTGTATCACTTGCGACATATTGTCGGCGCAACAGAGGTCGGTAAATCTGTTGAAGTAACAGTCATCCGGAAGGGTGACGAAGCAAAACAGTTAACTGTTAAATTGGGTAAGCGTACACAGGAAACCCTCGCCTCACTCTCACCCGAGGTGGAGCTACCAATAATCAGGCAAGCAGACGAAGAAGAAGGGACGCTTGCCGGGCTTCAGGTCCAAGAGCTAACCCCTGAGATGGCTGAACGGTACGGCTATGCTTCGGGCGAAAAAGGCGTTATTGTCACACAGGTCGAACCCGGCAGTAATGCAGAGAAAAAAGGCATCAAACCCGGATACCTCATCCAAGAATTGGAATGGATGCAGGTTGATGACCTTGAGTCGTATGCCCGCATCGCCAAGCAACTGAAGACGCAGAATAAGAGACGTGTGCTCCTCTATGTCAGGTTGCCAGATAATCTCGGTGGGGACTATGTCTCCCTGGGCACGCGTCGCACATCAGACCGATAATTAACGCAGCGAACGATTCGCAGATTAACACTTGACGGATAGTCGTTTTTCTGGTAGACTGCCGGAAAACAACTATCCTTCTGTTATTAAAGAGGCTCAGGTTTTTGATGAAAGCACAACGCGTTATTTGGCCGAGTCGCGCCAAAGTTGATGTTGAGACATTTGAGTTACCCCCCATCGGAGATGATGAAGTACTCGTCGCTACAGCGTGTACACTCATCAGTCCCGGCACGGAACGCGCGTTCTTATTAGGACTCCCCAATGCACAAGGACGTTACCCATCCCGCCCGGGGTACAGCAATATCGGCACGGTGATAGAGGTCGGGAAATCAGTGACGAACTGTCAAATAGGTGAGCGCGTCGCTTCCACACAAGGACACACCAGCCACTTTGTAACCTCGCCGAGTCGTTTACTCAAAGTGACATCCACGGATGTTCCCGCTGAAGAGGCGGTCTTCTTTAATCTCGGTGCAATCGCATTACAAGGGATCCGAAAAGCACGGATTGAATTAGGGGAGGCGACATTAATTTTGGGACAAGGACTCATCGGGCTGCTGGCGATGCAACTCGCAAAGCTCAGTGGTGCGTTTCCAGTTATTGCGGCAGATCTTACCGATAGTCGTCTCGAAATCTCTAAAAGTATGGGCACAGACTGTGCACTCAACCCAGAAGATGCCAATTTTTCTGAGCAGCTAAGCAATGTTACCAATGGCGATGGACCGGCTGTTGTTATTGAAGCGACGGGGCATCCAGACGCAATCAGTACCGCCTTAGATGTCGCAGGACGCGGGGCGCGCTTAGTGTTGTTGGCGAGTACACGCGGCGAAACACCGAAAGTGAATTTCTATCGGGATGTCCACAAAAAAGGACTTATCCTCTACGGGGCGCACAATTCGATCCGACCGCGCCAAGAATCCTCACCGAACTTCTGGACACTTGAAGATGACAGTCTCTTGCTGTTAACACTCATCGCGGGGAGACGGTTCAACGTTGCCCCGCTGATAAGTCATCGCGTTCCTGGAGAGCAGGCACCGGAAGCATATCAACTTCTCATGGAGTGGAATCCCGGCTTACTTGGTGTTGTCCTTCAATGGAACAATAGCCACACACCTTAACCGCAAGGAATCATTAAAGAATGGCACGCGAATATCCTATTGAAAACGTACGCAATATCGGTATTGCAGCCCACATTGATGCTGGTAAAACCACGACAACTGAACGCATCCTCTTCTACACCGGCAAAAAACATAAAATCGGGGCGGTAGATGATGGCACCGCTGAGATGGATTGGATGGTGCAGGAACGAGAACGCGGTGTGACAATCACCGCCGCCGCGACAACCTGTTTCTGGCGTGATCACGCAATTCACCTCATTGATACACCCGGACACGTCGATTTCACCGTCGAAGTAGAGCGTTCTTTGCGAGTCTTGGATGGAGCGATCGCGCTTTTCTGTGCTGTCGGTGGCGTGGAACCTCAGTCAGAAACCGTCTGGCATCAGGCGGAACGCTACGGGGTACCACGTATTGTTTTCGTCAATAAGATGGACAGGGTGGGCGCGAATTATGCCCGCGTCCTGGAGATGATGAAAGCCCAATTGGGCGCGAATCCACTTCCGCTGCAATTGCCGATCGGCGAAGGGACAGACTTCGCTGGTGTCATTGATCTGGTCACACAAAAGGCGATGCGTTGGGACACAGCCGACCAAGGGCAAACCTATTCTGAGATGGAGATTCCATCTGAATTTCAGGATGAAGTTGATCAGGCACGCGAAACGCTTTTTGAGAGTGTCGCTGTTGAAGATGAAGTGTTGCTTGAGAAATACTTGGGCGGCGAAGAAATTACAACCGACGAATTAGTGGCGACTGTTCGCACAGCAACTTTAAGCGGGGCATTAGTACCAGTACTGTGTGGAAGTTCTTTGAAGAATCAAGGTGTTCAACCCCTGCTTGATGCAGTCATCGATTTTTTGCCATCTCCTGTTGATGTGCCATCTATTGAAGGGACTGTCCCACACCCTACCTCTATCAGCGCGCGTGCCAAACGGAAAAAAGACGCAACTTCCCAGGGAGACAAGGCCGCTAAAATAACGCGTCCGGCAGACGATACCGCACCGTTTTCAGCCTTAGCATTTAAGGTCGCCAGTCATCCAACAGTTGATAAACTCGTTTACTGTCGAGTCTATTCTGGGACGCTGCGGCGCGGGGAGGCTGTCTATAACGTCCGTTCCGAGAAACGCGAGCGAGTGAATCGCATTTTACAGATGCACGCCAATAAAGAGGCAGTGTCTGATGCAGCTTACGCCGGTGATATTGTGGCACTCGTTGGACTTAAGGAGACTAAGACCGGCGATACCGTGACCGATGCCAAAGAACCCATTCTCTTAGAATCCATCACCTTCCCGGATCCTGTTATCTCTATTGCGATAGAGCCTGAGCGGGCAAGTGATGCAGACGCATTAGAGGAAACGCTCGAAAAACTCATGGACGAAGATCCGACATTCACAGTAGGGATTGACAAAGAAACCGGGCAGCGAATTATCTCTGGGATGGGCGAACTGCATTTGGAGATTTTGACCGATAGGATGGTCCGTGAATTTGGCGTTAACGCTCGCGTGAGCAAACTCCAAGTCGCATATCGCGAAACTATAAGTACCGTCGCAGAGGCGCGCGGAACACACATTCATAAAACTGACGAGGAAGGCATTTACGGTGATGTACGCCTCACAGTTGAACCCTTAGAACGCGACGAAGGATTTCAGTTTGAAGATAATACCGACGAGACACAGATCCCGCGGCAATATATCCCGTTCATTGAGAAAGCACTCGAAGGGGCGATGGGGACAGGGCCCCGCATCGGATACCCGATGCAAGACGTGAAGGTAACGCTCACAGCGGGTTCCTATCACCCGACGGATTCCTCGGAGGTGGCATTTGAGGCGGCGGCAGCACTCGCCTTTGAAAACGCTGTTAGAAAGGCGGATCCATTGCTCTTAGAGCCAATTATGCGGATACATATCACTGTTCCAGATGAACATGTCGGCAAGGTGATCGGCGACCTGAATTCACGCCGCGCACAAATTAACGAGAGCACGACACAAGACGCATCCAATACAGGCCCCGCATCGCAATCGACACAGAATGTTATTGATGCTTTCGTCCCGTTGTCGGAGACATTTCAATACACAACGCGACTCCGTTCGATGACGCAAGGGCGTGGCGCGTTCACATTGGAATTTTCACATTACGAAGTGGTACCTGAATCCCTTGCACCGGGTGCGAATCCTATTGCCTCGGCTTGGACGTAGTCGTCTGTCCATTCTAAAATTGGGAGTAACTCTGTTTGTAGTAGGGAAACCATTCATTGCCCGTTGTCTCCACGCGGACATGCGATAAATCGCACTACTACGAACTAATTTATCTACATTAGTTACATTAGTACATTAGATGGACAGACCAGCAGCTTAACGCCCGTATGCCCGCATCACTTTTTGCAGCTCAGCCAAAGGAATCGCGTACATCGTCCTGTCGTTGCGTCCAGTGGTTGTTGTTGCCATTGTCATTGAATTGACAATAGCCTCCTCTGTCGCTTCAATAACTGCTTGGAAGAGTGAACTTAAGCGTCTATTGAGGAGCATCTCGATGTGAAAGGTGCCCGTTTCAGACCTGCTTGAAAAGATATTCGCAGTGGAAAACGCGATGACGAATTCGCCACTACCGTCCGTACTCGGTGTCCCTGTGCGAGCCAGTCCGTGTGTCGCACGGATCGCTAACTGTTTCAATTGACGGTGCGTTAACGGCGCATCGGTCGCGATAACAATAATAAACGAACCCTCTCGCGTCGGTTTCGGGGGGGAGCCAGTCATTTCTCTGCCGACTGGCACACCATCAATGCGCAATTGATGGCGGCGGCCGCCGTTAGAGTTAACGAGGACACCTATTGTCCATCCGCCCTGGGCTTCAGGCAGAACACGAGAGGATGTACCGATACCCGCTTTGAACCCGTAACATCGCATACCGGTGCCACCGCCGACGCTGCCTTCGATGACGGGACCATTGGCGGCATTTTCAATAGCTTCAATCGCGTGTTGTGCGGTAACATGAAGCCCGCTGATGTCATTCAAACCACCATCGTAACACTCTGCTACAATCGGCAGCACAATGTTATTGTCCGGATACCTTTTCACAATATAACGAACAACACCATCATGGACCGCTCCAACACTGAGCGTATTTGTAAGTAAAATCGGAGATTCAATCCACCCGGCTTGGTTAATACGCGCGATGCCGGTCGCTTCACCGTTGCCGTGGATGGTATAGGCTGCGCCGAACAGACGGGCTGTCCAAATATCATCACTCGGAATGACGGCGGTGACACCGGTGCGAATTGAAGCCCCGTCATTCAACGTGACATGTCCAACCTTCACACCAGCCACATCGGTGATCGCGTTGTGAGTGCCTGTTGGAAGGCTCCCAATTTGAATGCCGATGTCGCGTGCCCGTACACGCGGATCCGCTTCTACAGGTTCAGCATTTATGTTGGATATAGAGGATGTCCAAAGAACACTGATAATAATGGCATAGGACAATATTTTCGTCCGATACGAGGACTCAGTGCCTCGCCTTTGTTTAAAAAATTTCTGCATCTTCCAATTGACCTCTATAAATTTCGCGAATTTTGTTAAAGATAGCGATATATGTTGGTAACCGGTAGTCGGGGTAACTCCACTCCCACGGTTGAAACGTTTTACGATAAAAGCGGAGTGTAATTTCGGCATAAATGCCATCACAGAGATAGATACGGTGCGCGTGATCCTTCGTTGAGGCAAGCACTAACTTTGCTAAACAGAGGTAACCCGCATCCAAATTAACACGCCGTGCCTCTCTGTCTGGCTCTTGTCTTATGAAATTTTGCTCCACTGTATTTGTAAATAGTTTCATCTCTGCCAATGTTCCTGCGTCAATGAGTCTTTCAAAACTGATAAATTGCCTGTGGATGTCCGGTCCCATCTCGACTTCATAATAGTTTGTACTTGTAAAAGGCAGCAGTTCACTTGTGAAGTCAATGGGACCGAGATGTTGTATGAGTTCATCGTAGACGGTTGACAGAAGACCCGGTTCAGCGGTGAGTACACCCATAACGGCTTTAACAGGTTGTGGTCTTGTAACGATTCCCATATCACTCTCCAGAGTCAAACCGTGCAACGAGGTTACTGTGTTTCGCGACCCTAAATTTTATGCATTGAGTATAACACACAGTATTTCCAGTGTCAATGTTCATTTATCGCGTCAAAAATTGAGCCTTAAAATTAGGACTTACGCACTCCCCTGGTAGGTGCGGTTTCTAACCGCACCGAACCCTG
>VXZK01000035.1:2142-7516 GCA_009845545.1 Candidatus Poribacteria bacterium | reverse complement strand
TTTCCTAACCGCACCGATGCTGAGTGTATAAGTAATTACAGAATCTACTATAAAAGTGTTCGTTGTTACTTGGTTTCTGGTTAAAACTATTGTTCAACGTTAGGCGGGTTGTCTTCGGACAAGTGTTCATTTATTTTCGGATTCTACCATAACTGCAGGCTGATTGTTGATGATTTCCGAAAGCCAATACCTATTCGTGACGCAGTGCCTCTGTCGGGGTGAGACCGGCGGCTTTGTTGGCGGGATAGAGTCCGAAAAATACGCCAATGAACGCAGAAACCCCGAACGCAATCAACGCAGCTTCAACAGAGACAATGGCAGGCCAGCTCGCCTTCATGAGTTTTGAAATAATCAAACCGGAAATAGAGGCGAGGCTGCTTCCGATAAAAATGCCGATCAGACCACCGCAAATGCTTAAAACAATCGCTTCAATCAGAAATTGCGTCAAGATGTCGCGCCGTCTTGCACCGAGTGCTTTACGTAAACCGATTTCGCGAGTCCGTTCCGTCACAGAGACCAACATGATATTCATGATCCCGATGCCACCAACGAACAAGGCGACGCTTGCAACACCGCCGAGGAGTATCTGGACAATCCGACTGACATTGCCTACCTGTTTTATAATCTGTTTCGCCGTGAAAAATTCAAAGTATTTTTCGTTGCCGTGTAGCTGCCGCATAGCGACTTTGATCTCCGCAACTGCCTGTTCAACCTTATCGTAACTTTCGGCTTGGCAAAATAGGTGAATCCAACCTTTATATCTACCGATAAAACGGATTCCCAGTGTGGTGAGCGGGAGGATCACCCGATTATCCCAACCCTCACTCGCCATACTGTTGCCCTTCTCCTCCATAACACCGATGACGGTGAACCGCTCTTGTCCGATTCTCAGCTCGAGTCCGATCGGATCCCGCATCTGAAACAGGTCCTTGTGGACCTCCGAACCGATTACACACACCGGATCTCGCCGCTCAATATCGTTCTCAGTAATAAACCGCCCAAATTGGACGTACCAGTTATTTGCTTCTTGGTAGAACGGCGTAACGCCTTGGACCTCAAGCGACTGATTAACGTGTTTGTGCGATACGGGAAGGTTCATGCCGGATTGCGCAGTAGCCAGTTTGAGAGAAGGACAGTTGTCAACAATAAAGGCGAGATCCTCGTATTCAATATATTCCGGGTGTTTATTTTCGATATACGATCCGTCCTCCCTCCGAATCGCCTCTTTCCGAAAGCAGACGATCATACCTGCACCGCCGATCCGCTCCAATTCAACACGTATGAGGTGTTCGGCACCGCCGCCGACCGAAACAACCGAAACAACCGCGGCGATGCCGATGATAATACCGAGTGTCGTTAGCACTGACCGTAACTTGTTACGCCGTAGTGCTGCCAAACCGACGCTAACGCCTTGTGTAATTTGCATAGGTTCCTTGATAATGGTTATCAGTTTTCAGTTAAAGAAGTTCCTAAAGTCTCGTAAAGTGTAGCTAAAGTTGATAACTTCATAACTTTAGCACACTTTAGCACACTTTCTAACATCGATAACAACTGTTAACTAATAACTACTCCGGTTTCATAGATTCGCCATGCAACAAGAAGGCGCGGATATCGTAACGCCCAGGGCGTTCAATCGGTAGATCACCGTTCTCGATCATCAAATCAAGCGGGTTCGCGTGCGTCCGCAACGGCAATTGAACTACTTCATGCATACGGGCGGATTCATAGATCGCCATGATAATCTCAACAGCGGCGCGCCCGTGTTTGGCTTCCCCGCGGTGTCCGGGACCGTCTTCAATCCACTCAACGAGTTCTGCCGCTTGGGCAACGTGTTGGTTCGTACCGTCGGACGGGCGTTCTTCCCATTCGGCGGCTTTATTGTTCAGAAGGCGGACGCGCCCTTCCGTCACGTCCGCAATGCCGTCTGTACCGTAGACGATACCGCCTTGGTAATTCGGTCTGCCGATTTCTTGCAAAAGCATACCGATGCAACCGTTCTCAAATCCGACAATACCAGCACTCCGATCTTCAATCTGGATATCGCGTTCATAACGCTCAGTTTTGCGTTCAACATTTCCAATCACCCAGGTCGGTGCAGGGTCACCGAGAACGTAGCGCATCATATCAAACAGGTGTGAACAGTCATTCAATAAACCCTGTCCCCCGTGACAGACAATCTGCCGCGGTTCACCGATGGCGCCATCAGCGATTAGGTTTCGGGCATCCGTCCACGCGGAGTTGAAACGGCGTTGATGGCCAATGACGACCTTCACATCGGTCCGCCTGGCAGCAATTAACATCTCATCACACTCACCTAAACTCACACCCATCGGCTTTTCACAGAGTACCGCCTTCGGACTCCGCGCGCACGCCGCGATCGTCATAGGCGCGTGAAGTTTATGCCACGTCGCGACGCTCACAATGTCAAGGTTCTCGTTATCCAACATCTCGCGCGCTTCCAAATAACAGTTTTCAGCGGGCACACCGTAGGTGTCCGAAAACTTATCAAGTGCCGCTTGAACCGGATCCGCGAGCGCGACAATCTCTGTCTGTTCGACACCTTGATAGCCACGGGCGTGGGCATTCGCAATACCACCACATCCAATAATTCCAACGCGATATTTAGAAGTTGCCATATTCCTACTTCCTATTTTTTCTGAAAAATCAAATTTTTTGTTACCTTTGCCACAGAAATTACGTATTAGTTGTCATATTTATTTTTATAAAATTATCAAAACTGAGGAAAGTATAAATGAGTTTCCTTATAGCACTCGCTGTTATCTGGGTGAACGTGCTTGTCCGGTTTTCCAGACATTCCTGAGCCCAGTCAGCGTTTCAAAAATTACGCAATCATTCATCATTAATAAATTAATCTTCATTAACCACGCCTACCGAACGGATTCTACCACAAGTGTCATAAAAGGCTACCATGCTGAGTCCATAGTAGCCTTTTGCCTATAATGCGTCTTGCGGATTGCTGGCTAATTGCCGCTTGTATCTTCACCGAGATGCGACGCAACAATGACTAAATCCTGAATATTCACCGTGCCATCACCGTTTATATCCCCTTTAAGATCTTCACCAGATTCACCCAATTGACCCGCAACAAGTACCAAGTCCTGAATATTAACAGTCCCATCGTCGTTAACATCCCAAGGTGTCGGTGGTGGTTCTATAGTCGTTGTGGTCGTGGCTTCAGCCGTCATCGTGGTATCAGTGCCAGAGGTTGCCGTCACACTGATAGCATAATCGCCGGGTACTGCAAATAAATCCCCTGTGACCTTCAGCGTTATTTCTGCAGACGCTCCAGCCTCAAGTTCGATGGAACGTTCGCTGTCACTGATACTGCCGAGCACACTGCCTTCAATACCGACCTCTGCTGAGGCTTCAAGCGTTATCGTATCCATCATATTGCCGGTATTCGTGACTTTAAGCGTGTAACTCACCCCTTCAACGGCATCCATAGTAGAGAGCGCGTCATCTCCGACAATTTCCAACGACACGCCCGCTATTACCGGCACTTCTATAGTCGTTGTCGTCAAGAGATTTCGGCTGATAAATTCATCTATACCGGAAATTGCGATAACATCAATGTCATAAGCCCCTGGGGGGGTTGAGGCGTTCCCGATGACTTTAAACGTGATTTCCTGTGTCGAGTCTGCTTCCAACGTTACCGTTTCCATGCTGACGGTTCCTACAAGTCCGGCTTCAGTGGCATCGGTAGATGCTTCGACTTCCAATGTGAACGTATCTACTGTGTTGCCTTCATTTGTTAGCTGGAATGTGTAAGTCACGCCGGTTTGAGCGTCCGTTGTTAACTGCTCTACATCCCCAATAAAATTGACACCCGGCTCCACAGGAATCACCGGTGTCGATTCCGATTGTGTTGTATAGATATAATCATCAATTGGATTAAAATTGCCGTTGGAAGCATTTCCGGCGGCATAGAAGGTGATGGGGCCGATGTCAGCATCCGGTGCTGTCCACTGAAATTCCCAACTATGTTCGTCGGTTGTGCCTTGAGCCGTTCCGATGGAAGTGTGTTTAATGTACTGCTTGCTATTTGCTTCTGATAGTTGGGTATTCCCTGCATCGTCAGCTTCAAATGAACCGGCGCGTGCACCGTCAGCATCCAGCGCAGTCATCTCAAATCCCCACCGACTCTGACCTTCACGCGATAGATTGACAACAATCGTATATACCTCACTCGGTATGTATGTTTCGGGGACCGTTAACATCAGTTCTCCCCCTGAGACATTGAGGTCATTGCCAGCGTGGCATCCTGCTTGAGCACAGGTGTTTTCATTCGGGGCATCTGTCTTCTCGTCCGGCGGACCGGAAGAGAAAGCAAATACATTTCCGCTGCTTGCAGCGAAAAGTAGTACAAACACTCCCCAAACAGGTAAAATATTTTTTAGATTCATCAAAGACTTTCCTCTGTTTATACGTTAAAAAAACGCCCCAACACCGACTGCTAATCGGCGTTGATTCGCGGTTAGCTAAACCGGCAAGTCGGGGCGTTTTATTTTTTTTGATAGTTATCAGTTGTCAGTCTCAGGCAGTGATAAATTTGTTACAAATTCCCTCTTTAACTGAGAACTGACAACTGAGAATTGACAACTATTTACTTCAGGATAACCATCCGTCGGGTTGCAGCGAAGTTTGCAGTCTGGAGCGTATAGAAGTAGATACCACTCGCCACGCGCTCGCCAACCGTGTTCTTACCATCCCAATACGCTGCTGTCGCAGGCGTCATATAGGCACCTGTCGGCTTCAGACCTAAATCCAACGTGCGAACCAGATGACCCGCAACATTATGGATATGGATCGACACTTCAGCGGCCTCACTCAACTGATATGGAATCCACGTTTCAGGGTTGAACGGATTCGGGTAGTTCTGCGCAAGGATCGTGTCCTTCGGCTGCACGTCACCAACATTCAGTTGCAGACTCAGGAAGGCATTGCGAATATCAGCGGTAGAAACCGTGCGCTGGAAGGGACCCGAAACGATGTTCCCGCGTTCGTCGTAAAGTGCGACTTCGAGTTTATCACCGGCTTCAACAACGCTCTTACGGTTGAGGTCTGCCCAAACAGCGGAGGAACGTCTCGTGGCGCTGGTAACATTCTCCGTGGCGATAGTGCCCGTGCGGAGGTTTTCAGCAACGAGTGTATACCCTATGCCTGTATCCATGCCCTGAATATCGCTGGTAACGACGAATGCCCATGCGCTCTTGAAAGTCGAAAGGGCAGGTGCAGCGGGGGCATTGTCTCCGCCGTTACCATTGCCGTTACCGTTGCCGTTACCATTGCCTTCGGCTACAACTTCAGGTTCTTCAGCAACTTCAGGTTCTTCAGCAACTTCAGGTTCTTCAGC
>VXZK01000035.1:0-2132 GCA_009845545.1 Candidatus Poribacteria bacterium | reverse complement strand
CAACTTCAGGTTCTTCAGCAACTTCAGGTTCTTCAGCAACTTCAGGTTCTTCAGCAACTTCAGGTTCTTCAGCAACTTCAGGTTCCTCGACTTCGGGTTCTTCGGCAACCTCAGGTTCTTCAACCTCAGGCACTTCCGGTTCAGGTTGGTTATCCCACGCGCTACCGGTGAATTTCACCATGCCGCCAGCGGGCGTATTAACGATATACCCCATCCCACCGTCAATGCCAAATCCATCGTCTTCTTCAGCGACAGTGTAACCGACGAAACTTTGCGTTGCGGCATCCAGTTGAATGACGACTGTTGCGTTGAGCATTGCTGCCAACGATTTCGCCGTGTAAGGTGTTTCTGGCATCAAGGGGAGAGAAATCATGTTCAAGCCAGGGGCGAGCGTAACATCAAAACCAGGACCTGCCGGCTCCGGTGTCGGTTCCGGTTCTGGTGTCGGTTCCGGTGGTGCTGGTGCTTCAACCGGTGTAATCATGAGCATCGCTACCGGTTCTGCCCAAGCAAACGCTTCACTGACATCAGCACCGCCTTGGATACCTTCGTGTGCCATAATCACGCCACCTTCGGTCGGTACACGTGCATTACTTCCTGGGGGATCAACCTCAGCATCTAAACCAAGCGGCCCCGGAATATCGGAAGCCATCTCTGTGTTATCTTCACTACCAGCATCGTAAGCCATTAGGTCGATGGTTGCTGTAACAGGCATACCATCTTCATCAAAGAGGGGTACGTCAATCGCTGCGATGAACGCATCATTGGTTGAGACCAACATTGTGCCGACAGACAGCGAAGAATTCACCATGTCAGCAGTTAGGGTAACCGTTGAGGATTGCCCTGGCATCGTATATCTGCGCGATCCATCCTCATTCATAGAGATCATGACATCCGCGCCAGCGGCTGCTGCAAGTGCTTCAAGTAGTGAGGTATTTCCACCTTCAGCCATTGCAACAATTGCTTCACTTGCGGGTTCACCGGGGACGGCAAGTTTAACACCGGCAGGGTGTGCTGTGAAAATTGCAGGGGAGAACGTTTGTCCACTGACACCGTGTTCACCCTCAGTGAGGTTCGTAAGTTTTATCTCGAACATCTGGCTAACCGGCATTTCAACCTCGGTAGTTTCGCCTTCGGTCTCGCCTTCAGTTTCGCCTTCGGCATCACCTTCAGTTTCGCCTTCGGTCTCGCCTTCAGTTTCACCTTCAGTTTCGCCTTCGGCATCACCTTCAGTTTCGCCTTCGGTCTCGCCTTCAGTTTCACCTTCGGTCTCGCCTTCGGTCTCGCCTTCAGTTTCACCTTCAGTTTCGCCTTCGGCATCACCTTCAGTTTCACCTTCGGTCTCACCTTCAGTTTCACCTTCAGTTTCGCCTTCGGCATCACCTTCAGCAGCGGGAGCAGCCACCATACCATCTGCGGTTGTGGCTTCCAAGGCAGTCCCACCAGCACCGGAAATAATCACATTTGTTAGACTGATATCAGATGCTTTTGCTTCAACAACTTTAAACGTAACCGTAGCAAGCGTGCCATCACCATCCGGTGCTACCCCTGCCAGGGAAGCCGCCGCGATTTTAACGCTATCACCTGCATCGGATACCTTAGCTGGTGTCGCAAATGCGCCTGCAGGCAAATAATCTGCGTTCGCACTTGAGACATACTCAAGGGCAGTTGGATCAAAGGATACATCAACTTCATATCCAGCGACACCTGCGCCACCCGTTATGTTAATACTCACCATGAGCTCTTCCCCGGCTGCTGGGGATTCAACTGTAGCAGGCTCCACAGACACTACGGCTTGACCGTAACTCATGGCTGTAAATCCTAAACACATTACAACAGCTAATAAGGAAAACAGGGCTTTCCTATTAAAAAGCTGGTCTTTCATAAGACACTCCTTATAATTCATTAATATTGTGACGTTTTCTTTACCATAGCGGTATAGAGGTCAGTCCCTCGTTCGCGAATATGGGATATCCCCCAGAGTGGTATGTTTTTGTCAAAGGCACAAAGGCGGTTCGCTTAAACGAGGTTTTCTTAAAAGGTAAGTTTACCCTAATGTTATAACGTTGTCAAATTAAATTCGGTTTAAAGTTTAAAATAGACAATTTTCGCCAATCGGACGAACATACCTT
>VXZK01000315.1 GCA_009845545.1 Candidatus Poribacteria bacterium | reverse complement strand
ATAAGGATAACATAAATATCAGAAAATGTCAAATTATTTTTTAACTTTACTATATTTCGACGATGAAGAATTCCCCCGTATTTTTGACAATCACGAAATCGGGAAAATAGCGGTGATAATTGCCATCGGCATCCTTGTATTCAAAGTGGAAGTCGGTTTTCTTGATATCCATCAAGCCACCGGTAAACAGAAACACTTCTACATCCTCAATGGATATTTTCAGTGTGTCCAGAATCTTCTCGAAGAAATTCAGTTCGGGATTACTGTCGAAGTTGTAAGGCGTATAATGAAAACTAACATCGTGTTTGTCGTCCATGTCTTCTTGATTGCTGAGCAGACCGAGCTTGCTTTTTTGGACGCGCAACCGGTGAATATATAGTAAAACCTATAATTAATTGGGCACTCTCAAACAGTCTGAATACCTATAACAGGTATTCAGACTGGCACAGGCTAACAGCCTATGCTACAAAGATGTCCACTTATTTATGCGCTTCACTATAAAAGCCGTCATCATCCTTCTCTTCAAAAATGGGTTTGCCATTATCATCGTAGATATGGATAAGCGCGAGGGCATCTGTCACTGTCTCTTTAATCACCTCATAATCTTGCAATTGGCTATCAATTTGTTGGCACAACGGTTCCAAGTGTCCGTTAGGGACTTTGCCTTCTGGATAGAGTCGTTTAAGTTCGGTGAGCATATCCATAAGGGGGATGTGATAATTTCTGGCGATGCGTCTGGCGAGCATGTAGCAATCGGTTGTCTGTTCTAATACCTTGACTGTCTCCTCGCCTGAATCTCCCACATCGGTGAGCGGGGAGAGCGTTCCTGTTCTTGTGAAATCGGGAGTCATGATGCTGCGAATTGGTAGTTTCTCCGATACGTCTGTAGGGAGGGTTAACTGAATCTCTGTCGATGCGTTTTCTGCTCGGATAACTCGGTCAACAGTTCGAGATATTTTTAGTTTCGGTAAATCTTTTTGTCGAATGCGTAACACGACTTCCTGGCTCTCGTTGTCTTGTCTGCGCAGTTCATTTATAGTGGTGCGGAAGTTTTCTTGTAGGTTCTTATCTAAAGCGTCTCTATTTTTCGTATCCAGAAATACTTTAGCTGGATGTCTGTTGCCTTCCGGCTGGCGTAGACAACGTGTTGAGGCTTGTAAAATAAAGTTATTCGTCGTCTTGTTTTCCTTAATCAGCGCGCAGGCAAATAGACTGGGACAATTCCACCCCTCTACTCCTTTGCTGATAAGTAGGATGATACGCTTCTGGTTGTTCGGATCGTTGAGCCTTTTAAACTCGTCAATCTCATGCACCTTTGCCTTTTGTGTATTGGCGAGTATTAAGGTCGGATCTCTGTTAATCTCTGGTGCTGCTAAGGCTTTTTCAATGTACGACCGTGAAGCCTCCAGATGCTCCTGTGTCTTAAAGTAAAAAGCGATTTTCGCTTTCGCACCATTGGATAGCACTACATCACCGTACTCTTCAAAGAAAATTCGGATGATGTCCCGGATCACGGCTTCCTCGGAGCGGCTCCCCATTTCATAATGGACGATACCGTCATGAAGGCTTTTTAGGATGTTGTCATTTATACCTTCACCAAGGCTATACCATGCGACGACCTCGCGAAGCATTTGCGTCTTATAGTACGGGGTGCCGGTGGTATTAATAACCGCAATGAGGTTAGTTTCCTTATCTATATGATTGACCGTTTCTCGGACGCGTTTGAGCTCCTTGTCCATTTCGTTTCCATAGGTATGGTGTGCTTCGTCTGAGAAGACACCTAAATTCGGTAGACTGGTAATCGTTTTGAGGCGATGGTTTTCCTCAAGCTCTTCCTGTTCCTTCTTCTCTTCAAAATCGAGTACTGGTTGATTCTTTCGTCGCTGCCGATTTGCTCGCAGACTAATTTTCTCGGTGTTCGTGACGATGACGTTGTAAGTACTACCCTGTTGGACAGATATATATTTTGTCTTGTTCTGTGGATAATCGAATTTAAGGTTTGCCTTAAATTCTTGATTCAGACCCGGTGGTAGAATTTGCTCATAAGGCATCTCACTGATTTCACGTAGGCTTTCGATGATAGTTGTGCCCGGTGCAAAGACGAGGGCATTTTTCATAAACCCGCCTTCAGAGTACCGGAGTGCCATTGCGAATTCTGTTGCGATGATTGTGCCGATGAGGACAGTTTTTCCGCTTCCTATTGCAAGAGCAAAAATATAACTCGGGTAATCGAGCGTTACAGCTTCGTAAACCACATCTGATACATTGGCCCTAGCAAAAGCATCATCGGTTTTTACCTTGTTAATGATCGGATCAATACTATCAATGAATGCTAATGCATCTGGGCTAATTTTGATACCGAGTGCATCACAGAAAACGGATATGTCGTCGCCGTAATAATGCTTGTAGAGATCAACAATATGCGGTGTTTCCCGGACCAGCCTCAGGTACCAGTATACTTCCAGTGATTGGAATTGGGGTTCTCGTAGATATTTGAGCGGACCCCGTTCTTCAGCATCACCTTCAAATTGGTGGCGTAGTATTTCTCCAATGAGTGGATACTCTGGGCAAGGGTATCCTTCTTTACGCCATTTTTCGGCATCGTCACGTAGTTTTTGGTAAAGTTCCATATAAGCATATTCCTAATTGATGAAAGTATTATGGTTATGCCCGTTGTTTAACAGCAGGTTAGTGCAGGGGAGCAGACATACCGCAGCGGTACGCCTCGCAGTGCCGCCCAAACTGGTTTGAATAATCTATCGCATAATCAAAAAGAATTCAAGACAATTTCAGGTTTCTCCAGAGCCATTCAATTGTCGGTTTTTTGTTCATTTTCGCGGCGGAAACCTCGCGAGCACAGCTCGCTCCTACAGTGAAAAGCCCTTGGGCAGAAAATCAAAATTATTGGAGAATTGAATGTCTCTGAGGGACATCAATTCGACGCAAGTAAGCGATTCCAGTCGTGATGCGATTTGGCGACGCTGTCGGGATTTTCTTGACTTCGAGCAACGAAACCCGGAACGGATGCACGACCTGTCGGTAAACCGATTTGACTATAGCGTGTATCAACGCTCCAACGGACAGTGTTAGAACGGTTTGGAAGGCCACGATGGACGACCCGTTCACTCGTTAGCAAAACATCACCTCCATCCAATTCAGCAGTGACGATGTCGCCGGGGGGTAATTCCGCATCGCTGATGCCCTTGCCGCCAGTATGCCCAGGTGTCGGATCTTGGTAGTTGTGACCAATCAGATTAAAGCGGTGTGAACCTCGGATGACCTGCATGCACCCATTTTCTTCAGTCGCTTGAATAAGCGGAAGCCAGACATTCACAACCAGTGTATCGCCGGCTTCTTCCGGTATGAGATACGCCAAATCTTGGTGCCACGGGATGACGGTAATATCTTGATTCGGTAGTTTGGCGCGATAATTAAACTGTGGATGCGCTAAAATCTCTGCGCCGATGAGGGATGCGACAACATCAAGGAGCGCAGGCGCAGTTCGGAGTGTGAACATTCCAGCGGTCCGAATCTTCTGGTCACGGAAAAAATTGCTCCAAATCCAGTTCGGATCGGAACAGGCACTTGAGACCCTGCCCAACCTTGTTTCAAAAGGTGCGTCGTCATAAGTATCCGATGGGTCAAGGATTCCATGTTTGACCGCCGCCTGAACGCCATCATCAACCCGTTGCGCCAACTCATCAATCAACGGTTGAAGTGCTTCGTTTGGCAGTACATTCCGAACAAACAGAAAACCATCTTCGTGGAATTGCTGCTTCTGTTGTGCGGTGAGTCCGTCTTGATTGTGTTGTGTGGACATTGCGAATCTCCATCTTTCTTGTAGAGACGATGCTTAATGCTCGCCCATTGCGAAGTCTATTTCTGCATAAACCTTTAAGTAGAAAATCGGTTACGGATGAATTCGGAAAACCCCGAAAACCAAGCCCGAAATGAAATGGAGGGCGACTCGAAAACGAAAACATTAAAGTCCCAGACCGCGGAACTTATCCGCAAGGTAAATTAAAAAATTGCGACAGCACTGCCGGTTTCACTGGATTTCATCGATGCATCAAGCATCTGCATCAACATCACCGCTTGTGAACCGGGATTAAGGGATTCGTCTTTCTCCCGAATCGCTCGGATGAATTCTCGTGCCTGAAGCGTTATGTCATCTGCTTTCTGTGGTGCTGGTTTCATCGGCTTGACCTTAACGCCATCCGGTGTTCCAACCAATATTTTTCCGTTTTCTAGCCCAGCTTTTGTGCCGTAGAGGTGGAACTCCTGTATCTCACTTTTGACAAGATCACTCCCTTTTGCTGGCGCGTGTCGGTTTGTGGTATTCAGCGAAAATGCGACTGCGAAGTGTAGGGTGCATCCATTCTCAAACCGCACGAACCCGCATGCGGCATCGTCAGCAGTATAGGTTTGCTCAGGTGGTGCGAGATGGGCGAAGTTGCAATATAACCCGGCCATCGCCTCTGTCGGACGCGGGCACCCCATCATAAACCAGACATTGTCAATGGCATGGATACCGAGATCGAGCAGCACACCACCGCCTTTTTCTTTATCGTGTCGCCATCCACGTGCGGAACACCACCGTGTACGTATCCACCGCGTTTCAGCATAGTATACGTCACCGAGTTCACCGGCTTGCACCAGTCTACGTCCTTCCATCAACTGTGCTGTGAACCGAGATTGCCGAACAAACATATAGACCAAGCCCTTGCTGGCGGCAAGCTGCGTGACGGGTATCAACTCCGCTGCATCGTTTGAGGGCGGTTTTTCGCAGAGTACATGCATCCCTCGTTCCACTGCCTCCAGTGAGACGGGTGCGTGCATCCACGTCGGCAGTCCAATGCAGACTGCGTCTAAATCACATGCGTCGAACATCTGTCGATAATCGTCGAAAACACGGACACCCTTAATATCGCCCAGGACTCTCTTCCTGCGTGCTGGGTCTAAATCTGCCAAAGCGACGAGTTGAACATTCGGTTCCCCATTGAGAATCACAGTTGTGCTGCTGATCGTTCCGCCGACACCGATGATTCCGACCCTGACTGTATCTTTCATCTCTATTCTCCATTACGCTTCTGAAAAAAAGGTTGACATATTTAATAGATGTTTATAGAATATATCCAAACCTGATAAATTCCGGTTACTAAACTGTATCGGATATTGCTCGCTATTCGCCTATCTCAAGGCTATCTCAGGTTTCCCACATTACCAAATACAATCCAAAAGGAGGAAACTCTTTTATGTATCGTCACATTTTCTTACCTATTTTCATGTTATTCCTATTAACAAGCACTGCCATGGCTGCAGGCGAAAAACTGGTACTCGTTGGATCGGGTGCCCCGGATCCGAAGGACGATCTCCTTATAGAATACCTTGAAGATTGGGGATACGTCGTTGAACCGCATGAGCACTTAGCGAAGCACCCCGTCAATCTCGCCGGTATAGATTTGGTCTTCATTTCGGAATCAACGTCGAGTGCCAATATTCTGGACGCTTACAAAGATTCAGCTGTCCCCGTTGTCAATGCAGAAACCTGGACTTACGACGACATGGGGTTTGCGCCAGACGGTACGTTTAACTCAGATGCTGGCGACAAACTGACTATCGTTGACACCGAACATCCGATAACCGAGGGGTTTAAGGGCGACATCACGGTCAGCAAACCCGCGGCTCAATTGATGACGTGTAACGGCTTTGAAGGCGATATTGATATATTAGCCGTTCGCGCCGATAACGACGATTTAGTCGCTATTTCCGTCTATGAGAAGGGCGCGAAAACGATGAAAGGCACGACGAAAGCAATACACGTGAACATCTGGCCCCACTCCACTGCTTGGGCACAGGTAACAGAGGAGGGATGGGAACTCGTTCATCGCTCAATCCTCTACGGTTTAGGTCAGATTCCGTTTGATGTCAATCCACAAGAGAAGCTCGCCGTCACTTGGGGACAGATCAAAACGGCACGTTAAATATTACCGAGCGGGGTTCTAACCCAATCCTATAACAGTGAAGCGGATCCCGCGTCGAGAAACACTGTGCAGTCCGGGTGTGTCTGCAAGATAGAGGCTGGGTGCATCGGTGTTATTTCGCCGTGTAAGCAATTCCGTACCGCCTCCGCTTTCCGTTCATCCGGTACAGTACAAATAATCGCCTGCGCCTTCATGATTTGGCGGATGGACATCGAAATAGCTTGGCTCGGCACTTCATCAAGTCCTGTGAACCAACCTTCACCTACTTGTTGAAGACGACATGCCTCATCTAATTCCACAAGGATGTACGGATCCTCTGTCTCAAAATCTGCCGGTGGATCGTTGAAGGCAAGGTGTCCATTCTCGCCGATGCCGACGAACGCCACGTCAATTTGATGTTGGGCGATGATCCGATTGAGCCGATCACATTCGGCTTGCGGTTCACCGGCTTCACCGTCCAGAAAATGCACCGTTCCGGGCTGTACAATATCCACAAGGCGTTCCCGCAGGTATTTGCGAAAACTGGCAGGATGCGTCTCAGGAATGCCGATGTACTCATCGAGATGGAACATCGTCGTGTTGTCCCAACCAATCGTCTCATCTGTGGTCAGGGCTGCAAGGAAATCAAATTGTGATGCCCCTGTCGCGACGATGAAACTCGCTTGTCCGTTGGTATCAATTGCCTCGCGCAGTTTTCTGCTGGCGACGTGCGCTGCTGCTTCGCTAGTTTCTTGTTTGGTCGTTGCTTTAAAAATGTTCATCCGTTTAAAATTTTCGTGCCTTTTTACAGCAAGTTTTTGGCTTGCAAGCTACGCCAAAAATCCCTCTTCCAACTCGGTGAGAGGGCAGGTAGTTTTCTGGCTCGTGCGATCTGCTCGTGGTTGTCCCGATCAAAATAGCGGAGGTTAACGATCTCTGTCACACTCATCGGTTCCGGTGCGACCTCACTGCGTGCAATTGCATCGCCAGCAGTGATTTCGCCTTCTTCAAGCACTCGGAAATAGAATCCGACGCGCCGGCTCTCTAAGAACTGTTTCGGAAATTCTGGCAATCCCATTTTATATGCCAGTTTGAAGCAAGGGACGCGCGGTTGCGTAATCTGTAATTTGACGGTCGCGCCTATCTGGAATATATCGCCAATATAAACTGACTCCTCCAGTAGTCCTTCAACGGTGAGATTTTCGCCGAATTGTCCATAACGCAAGTCGTCTCTACCCAATTCTTGCTGCCAATAGGCATAATGCTCAAACGGATACCCGTAGATGGCTTTATAGGTGCCACCATGCACCCGCAGATCGCCTTGCCCGTCCCCGTCAATATTCTTTTCCCTGAGCATGACGGTGCCGGATACGGGTTCTTTGAAGATGCCGGTTCGGATCGTCTTTCCGCCGTATTGAATTGGCTTCGGTTTTGAAACGTTTACAGATAAGAGTTTCATATACGCCACAGTATACTGATTTTTTAATCTTCTGTCAAGAGAACATTTCCAGGGCCATTTAGTTTTAAGGTTCTTCATAGGATGAGGTTAACTGCGAGTTTA
>VXZK01000028.1 GCA_009845545.1 Candidatus Poribacteria bacterium | reverse complement strand
ATGTTTTACTCAATATGACTTCGATTAAAAAATTGAAAATTTAATCATATTCACCCATCTTGATTATACGCTCATGATTGTTGCCATCGGCGCAGCCTTACTTGGCACTGTGAGTGGTGCGCTCGGCACTTATGCTGTCTTGCGCAGGCAGAGTCTCCTTGGTGATGCTATTTCGCACGCGGCACTGCCCGGCATTGCAATCGCATTTCTGCTGACGGGTAGCAAGACACCGCTAATTCTGGTACTCGGTGCAGCGATTGCGGGGTGGTTAGGCACACTCCTCATTTTGAGTATTGTCCGGCTTACGCGTATTAAATACGATAGCGCGCTCGCTATTGTGCTATCCACCTTTTTCGGTTTCGGGTTGGTTCTGCACACGCTTATTCAGCGCACCGGCAATGCAAATCAGGCAGGGTTAGATACGTTCCTCTTTGGACAAGCCGCGACAATTCTGGAGCGCGATGTCCTAACAATTGGTATACTCGGTGGCATCGCTCTCATCATCATGCTTGTCTTTTGGAAAGAGTTGAAGCTGCTTGTCTTTGATGAAGGTTTCGCTGCATCCATCGGATTTCCGACGCGTGCGCTTGATATTTTGCTGACGAGCCTCCTCGTTATAGCGATCGTTCTCGGCTTACAAGCGGTGGGTGCGGTGTTGATGAGCGCGATGCTTGTAGCACCGGCAGTCGCCGCGCGACAGTGGACGAACCGACTCCGTCTGATGGTGTTCCTCGCTGCATGCTTCGGTGCACTTGCAGGCGTGAGTGGAACTATTATCAGTAGCACGGCCTCTCGTATCCCGACGGGTCCGACGATTGTGCTATGTGCGACGGTTATCGTGGGGATCTCGATCACTTTTGCGCCGAATCGTGGGCTTGTGTGGGATCGTTTGCGCCAGCAACGGAATAGGCGTAACTTGGAGATGACAACCGGTGAGCGATTAAAACAACTGCAGCGCGGGAGCGAATAACCGAAGTGTTACAAGATCACCTTGATATCTTACTCATTGCGATTGTCACAGCAGTTGCGTGCGCCCTGCCCGGTGTATTCTTGGTATTGCGGCGGATGACCTTAATGAGCGACGCAATTAGCCACGCCATTCTTCCCGGTATTGTGCTCGCCTTTTTTCTCACAGAAAGCCTATCGTCGCCGCTCTTGATTCTTGCTGCGGCAGGGACGGGTGTGCTTACTGTACTTTTTGTTGAACTGCTACAGCGAACAAAACTCGTGAAAGAGGATGCAGCAATCGGGTTGACGTTCCCTGCTCTTTTCAGTATTGGTGTGATTTTGATCTCTCGGTTTGCAGGGAATGTTCATTTGGATATGGATGCCGTGCTTCTCGGAGAACTCGCCTACGCACCGCTGAACCGATTGAAGGCATTCGGTTATGATCTGGGCCCTGTCTCGTTGTATGTAATGGGTACGATTCTTGTACTTAACGTTGTTTTTATTCTACTATTTTACAAAGAATTGAAGTTGGCGACGTTTGACGCAAGTTTAGCTGCCGCGCTTGGGTTTGCACCAACTCTCATTCATTATGGATTGATGGCATTGGTATCCGTGACAACTGTGGGCGCATTTGACGCTGTCGGATCGATCTTAGTCGTTGCGCTCATTGCCGGGCCGCCTGCGACTGCTTATCTGATGACAGACAAACTCTCGCGCATGCTTATCCTCAGCGCGGTCATCGGGATCGTAAACGCTGTCAGTGGTTATTGGCTGGCATCCATTTTTGATGTCTCTATTGCAGGCACGATTGCAACGACGATGCTCCTCATTTTTGGATTGGTCTTTCTGACAGTTCCGAACCGGGGCCTCATCGCTATTGCGCGTCGGCGCACACGCCAAAAATGGGAGTTTGCGCAGACGATGCTGGTTATCCACCTCTTTAATCACGAAGGACTTCCTGAAGCAGAAGCGGAGTCCGCGGTCGCACACCTTCATGAACACCTGAGTTGGAACCCCGATTTTACAACTCAAGTCGTGAAATACGCACTGAATAACCGATATGTTTCGCGGAAAGAGACGCAATTGACCTTAACGGAACACGGACGTGCTATTGCCCAGCAGGCACTCGTCCAATAGCTATGCTCAGTGCGAGTTTTCGCACGTTACACTGAAAAACAAAAGGTTTCAGTATGAAAAACACAATACAGAAATTTCTCGCCTGTCTGCTGTTTCTCAATATAGCGTGGACAGTAAGTGCCGATGAAGCTGCACTCAAAAATCCAGACGGTTCATGGAAGTGGACGAATCGGCTTATTCATGAAACCAGTCCGTATCTGCTTCTGCATGCACATAATCCGGTAGATTGGTACCCGTGGAATGATGAAGCATTAGCACTTGCGAAGAAAGAGAACAAGATAATTTTTCTCTCTGTCGGTTATTCCACGTGCTATTGGTGCCACGTGATGGAGCGGGAGGTATTCTCTAATCCTGAAATCGCCAAAATGATGAACAAGAACTTTATTAATATCAAGATTGATAGGGAAGAACGTCCAGACCTTGACGAAATCTATATGACAGCGACGCAACTGCTGGTTCAACGCGGTGGCTGGCCGAACTCCGTTTTCCTCACGCCTGACCTAAAACCTTTTTATGCTGGCACCTATTTCCCACCGACAGATATGCCGGGCAGACCGGGGTTCCCAACGATCCTTGACGCGGTACATGAAGCATGGGTAACGCGCGAGGCAGAGGTCATCGAATCCGCAAACCAGATCTCAAATACCATTGAGATGGCGACGAGCCGCGGGTTCACCGCACTCAACGCAAGAGCATTGGATAGATCCCTTACGACTTCAGCGTTAGATTACCTCCGAACAGCCTATAGCCACACCTATGGTGGCTTTGGTACCGCTCCGAAATTCCCCAGTCCTGCGAATCTCGAATTCCTGTTGAGTGAGTATCAGAGAGAATCGGGGTTACAAACCCGTCCGACAAAAGATGAATCGTTATTGAAGATGATAACGCACACATTGGATATGATGGCTTATGGTGGCATGTATGACCAGATTGGGGGTGGATTCCATCGATATTCTGTTGACGCAAAATGGCTCATTCCACACTTTGAAAAAATGCTTTACGACAACGCGCAACTTGCGAAAGTATATCTTGAAGCTTATCAGTTGACGCAAGAGCCGCGTTACCGACGCGTTGCTGAAGAGATCTTCAGTTACATTTTCCGAGAGATGACTGCCCCGGAAGGCGGCTTTTATTCGGCATTGGATGCTGAAACGGATGCCGAAGAAGGGAAATATTACGTCTGGACCGCCGATGAGATCCAGAAGATTCTCGGAAACCCAAAAGACACTTCACGCTTCAATGAAATTTACGGCGTGGATAAGGGTCCCAATTTTGAAGGTAAGAGCGTTCTTTATGTCCCCAATGGATCAGAAGTAGAGGGTTCTGTGAAAGGTTTGTCAACAGCGCGCGAAAAACTTTTGACAGCACGCTTTGAACGCGAATATCCGTTGCTGGATACAAAAATTATTGTAAATTGGAACGGTTTGATGATAGACGCGCTCGCTTACGGCTACCAAGTACTCGGTGAGGAACGTTATCTTGCCGCGGCATCGAAAGCAGCTCGGTTTATCCTTGACACCCTGAGAAAACCAGACGGTGAATTGTGGCATACCTATACGGCTGGTGTTGTCAAGCAGGATGCGTATCTTGATGACTACGCCTTTTTTGTGCGTGGTCTGCTCGGATTGCATGCAGCTACGGGTGAAGATCAGTGGTTAGATTCAGCACGAATACTTACCGATAAGATGATTCAACTTTTCTGGGACGATAAAAACGGCGGATTTTATTATACGAAAGCGGATGCGAAACATCTCATTGTGCGTACCAAGAAACCTTATGACTCCGCAATCCCTTCTGGCAACGCTGTCGCTGTTAAAAACTTATTGGCATTCGGGACAGACTATCAGGATTATGCTGAGAAGACGTTGCGCACCTTTGCTGAATCCATGGTACAAAGCCCATCATCCTTCATGTTTATGCACTTTGCCCTTAACGACTATCTAACGCCAGAAGAGGATCAAGATGCCTCCGGGTCATCAACAGTAACCGCAACCGCTAAAGTTAAACGGAAAGATGATGCAGTTTTCAACGTGGAACTTCAGGTTAAAGTCGTTGGAGGTTGGCATATTAACGCCAATCCGGCTGGTCAAGATAATCTGATCCCGACAACTGTTTCTGTGGATGCAAATGCGCCGGTAGAGATTGTTGATATAACGTATCCGAAAGGCAGAACCACGCGTTTTGAGTTTAGCAACGAGCCTTTGAACATTTATGAAAAAAACTTCACGATTCCACTGCGGATAAAAAAGAAACCGAATGTGATACGGAAGAAAAACGCCCCAATCATACTCAAACTCACCTATCAACCGTGTAATGACACTGAGTGTCTATTTCCAGAAACGTTGGACATTTCGTTAGAATTACCGTAGTTCTCTCCAAAAGTACGCCCTCATAATTTCTTTGACAAATAGCTTCTTTTCTGCTATACTGATGCTTGATTATCTGTTCTCTACAAACCCTATCAAACCGTTTACTTATCCCCTTCCTGAGGAGGCACTTAAAATGAAAACCACTATTTCAATTTGTACTACGCTATTTCTGCTATCAATAGCGTGTACCATCGCATCTGCGAACATTGTTGCTGATCCTGTCCTCTATCTCGATGCCGCTGATAACCCTGCGCATCCAAAGGCTTGGAAAAATCTCGGCACTGAGGGTGGTGAATTACTTGAAGCGGACAAAGCACCGACACTCGAAGAAGGCGCAATTAAAATTCCCGCCCTCGGTATCAACGAACAGAATGTGAAGTACTACACAACCAATGTTTACGCTAAAAATTAATTTTTTTCGTATTATGCAAGCATCCGGCTTAAAAACGCGTCTTTAACAAGCATCGGTATTCTTGTTGAATACAGAGCCATTTAATTTTCGGTTTCCCACCTTTTTTGTCGAAGCAGTCGCGATTCGGAGATCGCTCTCGCTCCTACAGAAAAAAATTTGCGCGAAAAATCGAAATTATCAGACAGTTGAACGGGTCTGTTGTTTGTTGAATAGGTGGATATTTATTCGATTTTCTAATGCATTCTACAAGCTGGGGGTGCTATAATGTTAATGACCCTAATTCGGAAAGAGATGATGCATCATATTCTGAGTGCTCGGTTTATAGCATTGCTTCTGATGTGCGTACTGCTCATCCCGTTAAACTTCCATGTCAATTACCATCGCTATCTCCAACGCCAAGTTAATTATCAAGAAACTGTCAAAGCTGAAAACAATAAGGACCCAGCAGAGCAACCATGGTTACAAAAACAGCGGACAGATCCGAATCTTGAAGTTTCCAAATTGATTCTTGAGCCGACACCTTTAAGCGTGTTTGGAACAGGTTTAGAATCTGCCTTGCCGAGTTATCTCGGTATGACGCGTAACGGCATCCAGCGCGGGGAAACGGCACTGTCTACCGCGCCGATCGCCTTTCTTTTAGGGCATCTCGACTTTGTATTCGTTGTCAGTACTGTCTTTAGCCTACTTTCACTTTTGTTTACCTTTGATGCCGTTACGGGAGAAAAAGAAGCAGGTACACTTCGGATAACCCTTGCGAATGCGCTGCCCCGCGATATCCTTTTGTGGAGCAAACTCATCGGCGGATATCTCGTATTTATCGTTCCGTTCTTAGTCTCGTTAATCATCGGTTTACTTGTGCTCGTCTGGCAAGGTTTTCCACTATCTGAATCGGATATTTTTCCGCGCATCCTCTGTCTCATCGGCATCTCGCTGCTCTACATTGCGGTCTTTTTTGCGATGGGGGCGGTGATCTCAATTTATTTCGACAGTTCCAAGACAGCACTCATCGTCGCCTTTACCTTCTGGGTGTTCGTTGTCCTGATTTTACCCCGGGTTGGGTTTCTCGCAGCGCAAACTGTCGCACCGACCTCAACAGCGGAGAGCGTCTATAGGGAAAAGACGGCGAGGCGAGCAGAATTGCATGCTACTCTCAAAGCGGAAAGAAGCAAAATCATGGGTAAAATGATACAGGAATCTAAGCAGGGAGAGGCAACGACCGGCATCTTCAGATTAGATGAAGCGTTCGTCGCCAAAATGAATGAGAGGATGCGTCCTCTTGAGGAGAAGGTGCGGTTAAAATACCGGGACCTCGCAACACAACTCGATAGCCGTTATGCGCAAGAAAGAAAACGGCAAGATAAAATCGGCATAAACTTTTCCCGGATCACGCCTACGTCCTCCTTCATTTTTCTGGCAACGGATGCCACACAAACCGGTCAGGCGAAAAGAGATACCTACTTTCAAACGGGCACTCGCTATTATGAGGTGCTGGATGCGGAAATGTTCAGCAAAATGTCAGACGCAGCACTCATTGAAACAGCAGAAATTCCGTCCCCGCCGGCTCCGCCGCCGCTGGCGGAGTTGACTTTGGAAGAGATGCTCCAGCATGCTGCTCTGGATTTGCTGTTGCTCTGTTTCTTCACAGGCGGGTTTACAAGTGTGGCGTTCCTGAAATTTTTCAGATCGGATATTTGAAGGGAGAACGTTCTGGAACTGGCGAGGTTACTCATATCACTTGGGCATTGTGTTTCGATAATTTTAAGATTTATTACAAACCTCTGATGAATCACGGAGTATCCTGATGGAAAAAGATGATGTACAACTCATTCGCCGTATTTTATCAGGCGACGATACAGCATTCACCACCTTAGTTGAAAAATACTATAGAAGCGTCCACGCCCTTGCATGGCGGAAGATCGGCGATTTTCATCACGCGGAAGAAATCACACAAGATACCTTCCTCCAAGCTTACAAAAAACTCTCGACGCTTAGAAATCCGAGTCAGTTTGCCAGATGGCTCTATGTCATTGCTGACCGACTTTGCATCGGTTGGCTGCGAAAGCAAAAACCAGCCATGCCATCGCTGGAGGATACACGGACGGATATAATGGAGAGACTCTCTTATACACGTTATATATCGGAACAGCGCGAAACAGAAGCGATTGAGCATGATTCTGAAATGGTCAAAAATTTTTTGGAAAAACTTCCGGAGCAGGAACGCACCGTCGTGACGCTCTACTATCTTGATGAAATGACGACCAAAGAGATTGGCAAACTCTTAAATGTGTCCGTGAAGACGGTTCATAGTCGGCTCCATCGGGCACGAAAACGTTTACAAGGAGAAGCATTTCTCATGACACAAGAAGGCAGAAAGGCACTTAAGCAAGCGGCTGAAGGATTAAGTCTCACCATAGAGAAAAAGGTTCACGCCGAACTTCAAGCACAACTGGGGAAAAGTATTCCCGACACACAAATGAACGCAGATATACTCGAACAAGCATTAGAAAAGATGATGGGTGATATTAAGGAAAAAATACTGGCACAACTGCAAGCACAATTCGGAGAAGGATTCTAAAGATGTGAGGGTGACAGGAGACCCTTAGCCAATTAGTCACTTACCCCCATTTTTTTTGGAGATCAGTATGTGGTTGATATTGTTAGGTT
>VXZK01000075.1 GCA_009845545.1 Candidatus Poribacteria bacterium | reverse complement strand
CCCCCCCCCCCCCCCCCCCCCCCCCCCCCCCCCCCCCCCCCCCCCCCCCCCCGTTAACCATGCATATAACACAGTTAACTCACAGTTAATAACACGCAAAAGCAACGAACAGACAGACACGCAGCGCACAACAACAACGCGGACACCTATAAACCCGGTGTAACCGTCCGATCTGTTTGGAGATGTTAATTGAATGTGTCCGTTTTGCATGGCCGTCACCTTTGTTATACGGTTTCGAGCAGCCGTTGGGATGTGCACTTGTTAAGAATTATACCAAAAAATGTCTATTTTTGTCAATATTTTTTTTTTGCAAAGAAAAACGCGATTCATGCTATACTACCGTAACCTAATCTGCTTAGAAAATTTGAAGCCTCAATCGGGGTTAGAAACCCCTCCTACAAGAGGACTGGGGGGCAAATTGGAACACACATACACCAAAGATATTAAAGGAAAGGATTGTCATGAGACTGGAAGGAAAAGTTGCGATAGTCGCCGGTGCTGCTTGGGGTGGTATCGGCGCGGCAACCGCTTATAGATTTGCTTGTGAAGGTGCGAAAGTCGTTGTGAATACGCGTCGCCGAGAAGAAAAACTTGCCGAGACCATCCAGCGCATCCAAGATGCCGGTGGTGAGGCGGTCTCTGTCATGGGCGATGTCGCCGATGAGTCAACTTGGCAGACACTCGTTGAAACAGCTTTGTCAAACTATGGAAAAATAACAACACTCGTCCATAACGCGGCGCACTCTTACACCAAAAAAGCCATTGAATTCACGATGGAAGAATGGAACGAAAGTCTCGGCGTGACACTTGGTGGCCCCTGGCTCGGTGCAAAGTATTGTATCCCAGAAATGATTCAAAACGGTGGCGGAGCTTTGGTCTTCATCTCTACTGTTAATGCCACAATTACGAATCCCGGATTTGGACTTTACGGTGCCGGAAAAGGCGGTTTGAACGCTTTAACACGCAGCATTGCGCTCGATTATGGCAGAGAAGGTATCCGCGCAAATGCTATCGCCCCTGGACAAATTGTTGGGGAACGCGGTGAAGCCTCTCTCGCTGAAGATGATTTGGAAGAACAAGCCTCGCGGGATTGCTATCCGGTTGGACGCTACGGAAAACCTGAAGATATCGCCAACGCTGCACTCTTCTTAGCATCCGATGAAGCGGATTTCGTTACCGGTATCGTGCTAACCGCGGATGGTGGCTTGACGCTCCAATCGCCAGAAGCACTCGTACGCCCCTCCTTCCGCCTCCGCTGGAGAGATGATATTCTGGTACCACAACCGAAAAGGGAGGCATAGGACAGACGCCCCTCTTTTTCAGGAGATAAAACAATGTGTGGACGATTTACGCTTGCGAGTGACACCGAAACCATGACCCAAACCTTCTTCGATTTCGCGATGCCGATGAATCTGTCACCGCGCTATAACATCTCACCGACACAAGACGTGGCTGTTATAGCCAATACACCAACTGATACAGAGATACACCCAGAAATGGGGCAGGTGGAATTCTTTCATTGGGGATTCGTTCCGTCTTGGGCGAAAGACCCGAAAATCGGAAACAGGATGATCAACGCGCGTTCGGAAACCCTCGCGGAGAAACCGTCCTTCCGAAGTGCTTACAAACGCAGGCGATGTCTCATCTTGGCAGACGGCTACTACGAATGGAAACAGGTACCCGGTGACAGGCTCAAACAACCGGTCTATATCCGTCTTGAATCGCAAAAACCGTTTGCGCTGGCCGGGTTATGGGAGATATGGCAGGTGGAAGGGATGGATAAACCGCTCCGTTCTTGCACTATCATTACATGTCCACCCAACGCCTTGTTGGAGAAAATTCATCACAGGATGCCTGTGATTCTACCGAAGGACGCTTACGCGACGTGGCTTTCACCAGAAGCAAAGTCAACGGATGCACTTCAACCGCTTCTCATCCCCTATACAGATGAAGAGATAGAGGCGTATCCGGTATCACGGTTTGTCAACCATCCTACGAATAATTCACCGGAGTGTATCGCTCCAGCCGAGGGCACACAATACTTGAACTGAACATCTATAGAACCGGCAACGTCTCAAACGTTTATATTGAGATAGAAAATAGGAAAGGAATTATGTCAAAACCGAGTAAAGATCAGATGCTTTACATGTATCGCAAAATGATAGAAATCCGCCAATTTGAGGAAGCCGCTGGCACACTTTATCAGAGTGGTCAACTCCCGGGTTTCCTGCATCTCTATATTGGTGAAGAAGCCACCGCCGTGGGTGTTTGCGTCCATTTGCAAGATGATGATTACATCACAAGTACGCACCGCGGACATGGTCACCTGATCGCTAAAGGTGGCAAACGCGACCGGATGATGGCAGAGTTATTCGCTCGCACGACCGGCTATTGTAAAGGCAAAGGCGGCTCCATGCACATCGCTGATAAGGAGACAGGGATTCTGGGTGCCAACGGTGTTGTCGGCGCGGGAATTCCACTCGCAGCGGGTGCTGCACTCTCTGCGAAACTCCGCGGCACGCAGCAGGTGGCCGTGTCTTTCTTCGGAGATGGTGCGACGAACCAAGGTGTATTCCATGAGACGCTTAATCTCGCTGCCGTGTGGGAGCTGCCTGTCGTTTTTGTTTGTGAAAACAACCGATTCGGTATGGGGACACCACAACACGAGCATCAACGGGTAGAGGATATCGCTGTCCGTGCACCATCCTACGATATACCGGGTGTCACCGTTGACGGAAACGATGTGCTAAAGGTCTACGCTGCTGCAGACGAAGCCGTCACCCGTGCACGCGAAGGTGGCGGACCGACGCTCCTTAACTGTGATACTTACAGATTCCGAGGACATCATATCGGTGATCCGGGGACTTCCTATCGCGACCGTGAAGAAGTACAAGAGCAAGAACGCCTACGCGACCCGATTCGCCGACTCGCTGAAGTCCTCACTGAAAAAGAAGGTGTGAGTGAAGACGAACTCACGGCACTTGAAGAAACACTCGCAAACGAACTCGAAGAAGCACTTGAGTTTGCCAAGAGCAGTCCGGAACCACTTCCCGAGGATGCGCTGAATGACGTTTACGCCGGATCCATCCAGCCATAAATAGCCGATTCTGGGTAAATGTAGGCGCGGTTTTATGAAGTTTAAGAAAATAAATCGGTAATTCTACATTTCCCCAGGTCCGGTAGGTGCGGTTTGGAACCGCACCGGGCTTCGCCAAGAAATTACCGAATTAAAAAATTAATCTTCATCAACCGCGCCGGAATCAAACCAGATAACATGGAGGTTTAAACATGGGGCGCACAACTACGACAGGCGAAATGTCGCCATCAGAACTCGCGAAATGCAGAGAAAATCTCAAACGCCAATGGGAAAATCGTCAAGTTGATGAAGCGCTGCTCCAGCGCGCGTGGGAGACCGCGCGTCGTCTCGCCATCGTACTTTATCGAGACTTTGGTGCAACGAAAGTTGCCGTCTTCGGCTCCCTCACTGAACCGAAACGGTTCAGGCAAAATTCAGACATCGATATCCTTGTCTGGGGGGTCTCATACGACAAATGCCTGGACGCGCTCTGGGAGACAAAAGGCTTGGATCCTGAGTTTAAAATAGATATTATCAATTTTAAATCCGTTGACCGTTTATTCCGTGAGCGGATTCTAAACCAAGCTATCCCTATTGATAAAGCGGGAACGGACGCTCTCAAACTGCTGAGCGCATCAGGCACAGAAAATGGAGAAACTTACACAGTGAATCGCGACGAACTTATTCAACGTATCGCTGATGAACGGAGAAAAATGGCAAGAACTATCGGCAGGGTTGAGAGGGCCTTAGAGAAAATTGATATACTTCCAGTTGATGCAAGAGAATTCATTGAAAGAGCTCTTGCCGCAGATCTTGCCGAAGTTTACACGGGTTTTGAAAAAATTTTTGAACGGATTGCTAATGAAATTGATAAACAGTTGCCTAAAGGTGAACGATGGCATACCGATTTGCTCACACAGATGGTAGAACGTCACCCGGAACGTCCGCCTGTCATTTCCGAAGGTACCCAGCAGAGATTAAGCCAACTTTTAAGGTTCCGTCATAAGGTTAACAACATCTATGGCGATGAATTGATTTACGAAAAAGCCGAAGAACATGCGAAGTCGATCACGAAACTATTTACAGCGGTTTCTGAAGAATTAGACACGTTTATCGATTTTTTAACCGAAACCCACGAGTCAGATGAAAAACCATGAACCCTCCAAATCACACGGTGTCACATGGAAATCTATCGCCATCACGCTCATTCTGATTCCGTTTAATTTTTATTGGATCATCGCAGGCGAAGTTGGACTCGTCGGTTATGCGTTAAATACTTATGCCGTTCCATTCTACAACGTCGTCTTCGTCGTATTCACCTTTACCCTCCTCAATCTCGCCGTGCGCCGCCGTCTATTTACCAATGCGGAACTCCTCACGATATACATCCTGCTCAGCACTGCTTGTGCTTTCCCGTCCATCACCCTGATGACAATTCTCGTCACAACCGTCGGACACGCCTTCTGGTTCGCGACCCCTGAAAACGAATGGAAGCAGCTTTTCTGGGATTATCTACCGAAATGGCTGCTCGTAGACGACCCTAAAGTCTTGGCAGGTTACTATATCGGTGAAACCAACCTCTCTACATTGGACATCCTCAGCACGTGGATAGTGCCAATTCTATCTTGGGCAGGGTTCATGACGGTACTTGTTCTGGTGATGTTGTGTATCAATGTCATTTTGCGGAAGCAGTGGGTCGAACGCGAACGACTCGCCTATCCAATTACTCAGATTGCATTTCACGTCACACATAACACAAAATCGCTATTTTCACACCGTATCACGTGGCTCGGCTTCGGGATCGCCGCATCCATAGCGATCCTCAACGGCTTCAGTTTTCTGTATCCGACACTCCCTACCTTGCCGATTAAACGGATCGGAGGTTGGCGCGGGTTTGGGCATCTGTTCACAGAGAAACCGTGGAACGCCATTGGTGGTATTAGTATGTCTTACTACCCTTTTGTCATTGGGCTCGGACTGCTGATGCCGCTGGATCTCTCGTTTTCCAGTTGGTTTTTCTTTATGTTTTACAAGGCACAATTAGTATTCACAAGTGCCGTTGGGTTGTCCAGCTTACCTGGATTTCCATACATTGACAAACAATGCTTCGGTGCTGCGATCGGGATTTTCATCTCCGTTTTAGTCTTGAACCTTCGTCATTTCCGAGGTGTGTTCCATATTGCGCGTCGCCGTACAGGCGAGGATGCCAATGAACCTGTCTCCTATAGATTCGCATTGTGGGGTATTGTTGGCGGACTCGCGCTGCTCTTTATCTTCTCCAAGCGTATCGGTATGTCCCTCTGGCTGATTCCGATCTTTTTCGGCATCTATTTCATCATTGTCTTGGTGCTAACGCGGATGCGCGCGGAGCAAGGGTTCCCTGTGCATGCGATGGAAAACATGCCGAACCACCATATCCTCGTTGACGGTTTCGGCACGCGGGCGTTAGGCACGAACAATCTCGTCGCCTTGACGCTCTACCGTTGGTTCAATCGGAGTTACACAAGCAATCCAATGCCACATCAGTTAGAGGGTTTCAAGCTCTCGGAACGTTCGGGAATCTCGACAAGACGCTTATTCTTCGCACTATTAGGTGTTTCAGGGTTCGCTGCCGTGATGGTATTCGGTGTAATCCTCTATCTTTTTTATAGTTACGGTGCGTTGAACATGAGCGGCAGCAGTAGTTGGTCAACAGGCTTTGGGGGACGTGTTTTCAACGGGCTTCAACGGTGGTTCTATTACCCTACCGAACCGAATTTCTATGCCACGGGTGGCATCCTTTTCGGTTTACTCTTCTCGACACTCCTGATGTTTATGCGGGCGCGTTTCTTCTGGTGGCCCTTCCATCCGATCGGGTTTGTTGTTTCCAGCGATTGGGGGATGCGGTATCTGTGGAGTTGTATGTTGGTGAGTTCAATTATCAAGTGGAGTGTTTTGAAGATTGGTGGACCGCGAGCATCACAGCAGTTGGTGATGTTCGCAATTGGTTTGATGTTAGGTGATTTCACTGTCGGCGGAATTTGGAGCCTCGTCAGTGTTGTAACACAGCAACCGATGTATAATTTTTGGCCCTAACGGGAACGATGCCTTACCCACTCGTCTGATTTTGGGAGTTTTAATTTGAGAAATTGTTAGAGATGTGTTATAATCTAATATCGGTTGGGAAAATATACCGGAATGGATTTTGAAATCATTGGAGAAATCACGCAAATCGAAACAATCAGTCGCGGCAGTGGCATTCGGAATCACGCGCGGTTAGAACGTCAGTATGGCCCAGGTAGGTGGCGTAAGCTAAAGGGAGTAGCATACGTCCAACTGGTTGACGGTTCAGTCCGCCTTGCTGAAATTCATTGGTATCAAGCTGACAACATCGGCAAGAGAGAATTCAAAATTAAACTCCCATTTCTTGATTAAAGATGAGGAAAAAAGAGAATCAATTTCCGCAATTCGGTCGGTGCCTTAATAATGAAGGGTATGCTGCCTCTCTTGAGATAGGGAAAGTCTATCGTGTGATTCAGGATGACGAAGCAGCATCTCACGGTTATATCCGCGTCATAGACGAAAGCGGCGAAGACTACGCCTACACAGCTAACCGTTTTCACCTAATTCAGCGACCTGCCCCTGTCGAAAGGCTCAGATCCATCCCAAATCACACTTCGATCCCAGACAACACTATCTATCTTACCTTGTGATTTCTCATTATTGTTATCACTATTTTCATCTGCTTTTTTTCATTATAAAGTACCCCTAATTTCACAGTCACTGACCTGTGTGTCTCCCTTATCGGTTGGCGGGTCCCATATCATTATAATTATCAGTATTATATCCCTCTTATTTTTAGGGTGTTTTAGGGGGATCCGGCAGATGAATATTTACAGACTTGTCACCTATTTGTTTTTTTTCATCACTAGGATTAGGTTCCCTTACAGGTCTAATTTGAAGTATATTTGCTTCCCCTGGACCAACCTCATTTACAGCCCTTATTTCAATGGTAATTTCTACATCGTTAGGCAATAACGCAACAAATCTTGTGTCAGTGCTATTTAAATCTATCCACTCCGAATATCCTCCGTCGTGAATAGCCAAACGCACTTGATATTTATCTATCTTAGAACCACCACCATCGGCAGGTGCATCCCAAGCTATTGTATACGGTATTAGAGTCATCGTAGGCATTATATTTTCCCTCTATATGAAAATAAGAAGAACACTGTAAGCAGCACTGTCCAGTTTGTATTTGGATTATACCATTAAATGGGTGTGTTGTCAATTAAATTAGCATTGCTTTCTGGAGCGGCGCGTGTAAAGTGAAGTGTTTCGGTACGATTTTTATACGCAATACGCAGCTTTAGGTTTGAAATTTTTGTAAAAAGACTGAAGATATTGTAGCACTCTCACACGCCATTGGCAAACGAAATTTGATTGCCATACACATAACATTAATTTAGAATTGATGAAAGTAAAAAACATAACCGACCCCAGAACCCAAGACGG
>VXZK01000396.1 GCA_009845545.1 Candidatus Poribacteria bacterium | reverse complement strand
TCTCAATACTGTCCTTGAAGCGTGACGGTTGCGATAGTATGCGTGTAATTGAGGAAATCGAGAAACGGATCTTCTTCGTTCGTTCGGTTTTGGGTAATCTGATAGTCGGCGTTGAGTGTTAGATGCGGGTTAAATTGCCAATTTAGTCGGATATTTGCCCCCATCTGTCTATCGCTACGACTTGGAGCATCTTCCGTAATAATTCCGCTCTCGTCCAAAATCTGTCTGCCTTGAAAGTCTATCCACACGCCGGAGAACCGAAATCTGACCCACCGTCCCGTCTCGATTCTGTAAAAGGCACTCGTCGCGACCTCGCTACTAACGAATTTAAAGAAATCGACATTGGAACGGTTTACAAATAGGTTAACCTCTTCTTGAAACATGAGTTGTTCGGTTGCTACCTGTATCAGTTTCGCAGAGCCGATATGTCGCCAATCTTTTCGGCGTTCATTGTCTTCAAGTCCGGTTATACCTAAGATAAGGTTGTTCAAATTGGTTTGGTAACTGCCGTGTTCTATCCCATATTCGAGTTTGCCGAGCATCTGTTTAAGGATTCCAAACTGCAGACGCGTTGTCATTTTATGGTTGTTAGAACCGACAAGTAGGAAGTCTTCTCTACGTGAGTCTTCATCGTCAAATCGGTGTAAGCGGAAATTATATTCCAGCACCCGTCCGAAACGCAGACCGAGTTGTTGGTCTATGTTGTTATAGACATCCAAGGTGCGGACAAGGCGTTGCAGCTGATACGAAGCAACGAGCGGTGGTAAACTTGTAACAGGCTTAAAACTAAGTTCAGTCGAAAGCGTGTTACTGAACGCATCAAATTCGTTGAGTTTGCCTTCCGCACCGGTGTAGTTTTCAACTTGGGGCGTATATTGTAACTGGACGCGAAGTTTATCGGCTATCGGTAAATCTCCGCCTAAGGTAACACCGAAGCGGTTAATCAAACCTGAAAGTTGCGGGTCTTCTTCCCCAGCGAGGCTGCTCGTGTACGGATCCACACTCAATCCGAGTTCAATATGATTGTTAAACGTATTGGAGAGATGGGCACTGACTGTCAATGCTGCGGACTCGGTTTCGGGCTTTTCAGGCTCCTTTTCCAAGAGACTCCGTCCAAGTTCGGTCTGAAGCTGCGCGCAGAGGGAACTCACTCCGAGATGTATAAAGGTGAGGAGACATAATCCGAAAAAGAAGAAGTTTTTTTTCATTATCTTTTATAGATTTTGCTGCGCAAATTTGAATAAGTTTATGACCCTAATCCTATTTGTCCTTTAATCGTTGCGTTTTTCACTGCTCGCGTGGATATCCTGAAGAACCCTTCCCTTCTCAAGCTTATCCAGCCATGTATGTCGATTGACAGAGCAGTCACCTGTTACTGGATTACACTGCAAAAAGAAGCCAATCAGCCCACCGGGGGTAAGTTTCTCTGCCAGAATTTCCACTGCAAGTTCATAAAGTTCCATATCTGTCAACTTTTGAACCTTTTTTGGCAGCAGTTTTTTCTCTCCAGCAAGAACCTTCTTCGCGAGGGATGCGAATTTTCGCTCCAACTGGCCCGCCGCGCGCGCGTTTTGAATCTTTTTGATTTCTTTGAGGCCCGTTTCCCTATCAATTTTATCAAGCCATTCATGCCGCTCAGCCGTATAATCGCCTGTCCCTGGTTCACACTGTTTGAGGAACCGAGACACGCCAGTTGGACCGAGTTTCTCCAAAAGTGTTGTAATACCGAGTTCAAAAAACTCAATATTAGTCATCTTTAGTACGTTCATTTCTAATCTCCTCCTGCAACAAGGTATAAGGGTTTTCGACGCGAACTTGAAGGAGTGCCCTGATGCGGTTCGCTCTTCTGATCAACCTATCGTCTGTTGTGAGGAAGACATCAACCTTGCTGCTTTCTGCACAGGCAAGATGCAAGGCATCAAACCATTTAAATCCCAAGGCTTCAAGCTCTTAGCCTCTCGTATTTTCAATTGCACCTACCGAAACGTTTTGATACGCACGATCCAACTGAACTCTCATGTTATCGCGTTGGATTTGATTTGGGGTGTTGTTGACTTCAAAAATCAATACATCACTCGTAATCCAGAGCCATCGTTCTGTGAAACAGTACTTGAGAAGCGTCTGGATAGCTTCAGTCTCCCGACGAATCCGAGTCTGTGTCTGATCATTAGATGAACGATTCAAACAACATGTATCAAGATAAATTTTCCAGTTGTAAAAAGGTGTCTTCACGCAGTGACTCTAATCTCTTTTAGGAAAAATAAATTTGCCGCTATTCAATCATTCCGGTTTCTGGACTTGAGGCAGTCGCGTAGAGTTTCCGAGGAATCCGTCCCGCTAAAAACGCCGCCCTACCCGCTTCCACCGCTTTTTTCATCGCCTCCGCCATCAGCACCGGACGATGCGCCTTCGCCACCGCAGTATTGAGCAAAACACCATCGCACCCTAATTCCATCGCTATCGCCGCATCCGATGCTGTCCCGACCCCGGCATCCACAATGAGCGGCACCCGCACAAGATCCCGGATAATCTGAATATTATAAGGATTCCGAATCCCCATCCCTGACCCAATCGGCGCGCCTAACGGCATCACCGCCGCACACCCAATATCTTCCAATTTCTTACAGGTAATCGGATCATCGTTACAATACGGTAGTACAGTGAAGCCGTCTTTGACAAGTGTCTCCGCCGCGCTGAGCAGCTGCTCCACATCCGGGAATAGCGTTTGCTCATCCCCAATCACTTCGAGCTTGATAAGCGATGTCTCCAGTGCTTCTCGCGCAAGATTCGCAGTTAGGATCGCGTCCTTTGCAGTGAAACACCCAGCGGTATTCGGCAAAAGCGTCATACCGCGCTCATTTAGGAGCGCGAACAAATTTTCGCCGGATGTATTATCCGTCCATTTCACACGCCGCATTGACACCGTAGCAATCTCGGCACCGCTCGCTGCAATAGCCTCTGTCATTATATGAAAATTCGGGTATCCTGCCGTTCCAATGAGTAACCGTGATGTATATGTTTGATCTGCGATTTTGAATTCTTGCATGTTGTTTACTGTAGGTTTTATCCAGTGGGCTGAAAATCCTGTTTTTTGTAGAACGCCACACCGACACGTTTAATCTGCTCAACCATCTCAGGGTTACGGATATTCTCGAAAATGGACAGATCAATGGTATAAGGTAGCAATTGATCATCTAAATCATTTGCAATACGAGAAAGGGTTATATGCGTCAACGCATCCCCGCCGCGAAGCGTCAGATCGATGTCGGACCCGTTTTTATAATCGCCTCTGGCACGAGACCCGTATAACACGGCTTCTTCCACCTGTGGGTAGCTCGCAAAAACATCACGAATTTTTTGGAGTGTCTGTGCAGACAAACCGTATTGCATCTTTAAAGGTTTCCTTCCGATTTCAGTTGCTGCAATCTTGCAAGCAATTTCTCAAATTCAGCGAAGTAAGTATTGCGGATCGTTCTAACAACTTCGGCTGCAACCTCTTCATCGTACGTATGCGAGGTTAGATTGCGTTTGTCAACCATATCCATCCAGACTTCGCCATTTTCAATCAGACCGTTCCTAAAAGCCGTTCGGGTTGTATCGCGCGAGCCGTACAGGTTCACTATACCTTGCGCTTCAAGGAAATTTTTCAGGGTCTTCCAAGCGAGCTCATGCGTGTATTCAAACCCTTGTATTAACCCTTGTGCTTCTAAATCTGAGAGTTCCCGTTGTTCCGCAAGTTTGACAGCCGCCCTTAATCGCTCCAAAGCCCTTTCAAAACTATTTGCACGTTGAATCCAGCGAACTTCTTGGCTTTCCATAGTGTTTGTCTATAGTTGTCCCCGAATGATATTCCAATTAGTATAACACCTACAAAACCTCTGTATCAAGTGTTAAACTTTTGTCCTCACCCTCGTGTTGGCGTGTTTTTAACCACATTAACCGCCTTGGACAGCACGAATAATTTCCACATCACTGTTTTCACGCAATTCTGTTCCCTGCCACGCCGTTTTTGGGATAACTTCCTTATCCACAGCAACAGCGATACCCGCCTGTCCTGGATCTAATTCTAAAGCGACCAGCAAGTCGTAAACATTTAAATTGAGGCGAACCTCTGTTTCTTCGCCATTAACGCGTAACTTCATTTTTTTATCTGTGGTTATGGCATACGGCGTATGCCTACTGCCTTAAAAACCGGTCTAACTGGAACGGAGCGATTATCTCTGAAATCTCACCGGTCAAAATTAGTTTGGCTATCTCATAAGCCGTAATAGGTGTGAGCAGAATACCGTTGCGATAGTGTCCCGTTGCGTATATCAGATTCTCAATAGGCGTTTTGCCGAGTATAGGTGCATTGTCTCTGCTACCCGGACGTAAGCCTGTCCAAGTCTCCAAAATCGGCAGTTCATAAACACCCGGCACCGCCTCCCACGCCCCGCGAAGCAATTCAAACACGCCACCAACAGTTAGACGCGTATCAAATCCCATCTCCTCGCTCGTCGCACCGACGATGAGCCTGCCATCCGCTCTCGGCACCAGATATACCGGCACCGGATACCGTGCCCTAACAGTGCGGATAACTGAACTGATGGCAATACCTTCTTCCATCTGCAGTGCCAACATCTGCCCTTTCACAGGACGCACAGGTGGAAGGATCGCATCTGGAATCCCTGCAATCTGTGCCGACCAACAGCCCGCTGAGAGGATAACAATGTCGGCTTCTTGGAAATCACCGTGCGCCTGAACACCGTTTGCAATTCCATCTTTGATGACAACCCTCTCAATACCACTCTTTTCGTGCAACACCCCACCAGACCCTTCGTAGGCACGTTGCAGTGCTGTTACCATGCGTCGATTGTCAACTTGATAGTCGCTTGCACAATGAATCGCCGCGGTTACGCGCGGCGAGAGCGCAGCTTCAAGATCACGCGCCTCGCGTCCATTCAGCCAATTCACATCAAGCCGTAAGTGCTGTTGTGCCTCATAAATATGCCGAAGCTGATGCGTATCGTCAGGCTCTAAGCCCACAATGAGCGTGCCTTCCACCCGATAGCCGATGGACATCTCCGCATCTGCCTCTAATTCGGCAGTCCATTGCGGATAGCGGTCTAAACTTTCGCAGCCGAGTTTGAGCAGTTCCGGTTCTTCGCTATGGGCTTCAGCGAGCGGCGCGAGCATACCGGCGGCTGCCCATGAAGCAGCACGCCCGACTTCCGCACGCTCATAGATAGTAACGGCGGCACCTGCCTTCGCAAGCTGCCACCCGATACCGAGTCCAATCACACCGCCGCCGATGATGATAATCTTCTTGTCTGTCATTTCAAGTTACCAGTTTCCAGTGGCCAGTTTCCAGTTAAAGAGGCCTCTTCTCTGGTAACTGGTAACTGGTTACTGGTTACTTCTTCAGTTATTCCTCTAAGATGTTGACGAAACAATCTTTGGCTTCAACTGTTTTGGGGATTAACCCTTTTTCGTATGCGAATTTTGCAAAAGCATCCCATTTTTCCACGGATTGCACCTGTGTCGTCGCGAATACATCAAGCGTATCCCGAAATGCCAATTCTTCTAATTCTTTACTGGCATCAGGGTTTGCCTGAAAAAAGAACTGAAGCGCAGCATCGGGTTTTTCCTTCGTAAATTGAATCGCTTCCTGAATCGCCTGCATCAGTTTTTTAGCCCTTTCTTGATGGTTCTCCAAGTAAGCGTCGTTCGTAATAATTACCAATTCATAATAATCCGGAATCCCGTATTTCTCAAGTGCGAAATAGCCAGCTTCGGCACCTTCAAGTTTCAACAAGTTAATCTCGTAATTCCGAAAGGGACCGATCACTGCATCAATTTGACCGCTGAGCATCGGTGCCACAATATTCGCGCCTACGTTTATCAACTCGTAGTCATCTTTGGATAATCCGGCGTTCGCCGCAATGGCGTTAAACAGAAGAACATCCAACGGTGCGACTGTGTATCCGATCTTTTTTCCTTTGAAATCCGCGGGCGTTTTAATGCCGGTCTTCTTCAAAAAACTAATCGTGTTAAGCGGATGCTCAACGAGTAAGCCGATCGATTTGACTGGCAAAACTTCTTCACCGGCTCGCGCAATTGTCACGCTCTGTTGGTAACTCACAGCAAATGGATATTTCCCTGCCGCCACCAATTTGAGGGGGGCATCCGGGTCACCGCCCCAAAGTAATTCGACTGCCAATCCGTGTTTGGCGAAGATATTATTCTCTTGCGCAACATAAAGCGGCGCGTGGTCTATGTTAGGTGCCCAATCAAGAAGCAACGTAACCTTTTCCATTTCGGAAACTTTCTGATGGCTGTCCGCGTCGCTGTCAATATGTCCAGTTAAAAGTATACCACAACCGATGAGAAACATTAAGCAAATTGTCGTTTTCATGAGAATTTTCCTTCTTAAAGTCCCCCTGATAAGGGGGATTTAGGGGTTAAATATACCAAAATATCGCGCCGCATGCTAAATTTGCGTAAGCTCTGCTAATTCTTCGATATGCGTGAGGCACGCCTACCGAGTATCTAATGTGTTGTGCTGATGTCGCCACGGCATTGCGTAACGCTCCAACAGCGTCATCAATCCAAAGAGACCTAAACCTAAAAGTGTTAAACAGAAAATAGCGGCAAACACGAGTGAAATCTCGAGTCGTCCGTTGGCATACAACATAAGGAAGCCGAGTCCAGCCTTCGCACCCACCCATTCACCGATGACCGCGCCAATCGTAGAAATAGATATACCGATCTTCGCACCGGAGAAGATAAACGGGAGTGCTGATGGAATGCGTACCTTCCAAAGTATCTGCCACCGAGTCGCCCGCAAAATCCGAAACAGATTTACCGTGTCCGGATCGGTGGATTTCAAACCGTCTAACGTATTCAGCACGATCGCGAAGAACACAATCAGTGCCGCCATAACGACTTTTGAGGCGATCCCGAAGCCGAACCACAGTACTAACAGCGGCGCGATAGCAAATACCGGCACCGTTTGTGAACCAATAACATACGGATAGAAGGCTTTCTCCAGCACAGGGAACTCGAACATCAGCACCGCTAACGGAATGCCAATGCTAACCGCGAGGGCAAATCCAAGGAGCATCTCTTCCAAGGTTACAAGTGTATGTCCCAATAATTGTGAGTGTTCCACAAATAGTGTCACCACAATTTTCGAGGGTGCCGGCAGAATGTAGCGCGGTATCTCGAAAAGATGCACGGTCCCCTCCCATATCCCCAATACCGCGAATAGGATCGCCACCGGCACCGCGAATTTGCTGAACATACGTATCCACCCCTTAACGCAAAAAAGCCGTCTTCCGTTTTGGGTATATGCCAAAAGGAAGCGGCTTTGATAGTTATCAGTTATTGGTTTTCAGAGGAATGGTTAACAGTTATCGGTTATCAATGTTAGAAAGTGTGCTAAGTTTCAAAGTGGCTAAAATGTTCTAAAGTTGTGAAGTTCTCAACTTTACAGAGTTCTCAACTTTAGCTACACTTTACTGGACTTTACGAACTTCTTTAACTGACAACTGATAACTCTTAAAACTGACTACCGACTGCTGACGACTGACAACTACTCTCGCTATTTCCCTACGCTGGCATGACCCAGATCAGGTTCAATGGGTGTTTTCTCAGCTCTTAATCAGATAAGAGCACCCCACAATGT
>VXZK01000018.1 GCA_009845545.1 Candidatus Poribacteria bacterium | reverse complement strand
ATTAACTTTCGTATCACTTTCAACCATTCATAACGCGTACTCGCTATGAGTTCATAGACATAGTGTTTACGATTTGCTGCTTCTCCTTGTAGGTTTTCCCTTCGCATTTTGGATGGCATATAAATCATCAGAGCTGATAAATAGAATGTTTGGCGGACTTTCTGTATTTGTTCAAAACGGAGCCTATGTCTGTTTGTTCTTCTTGATGCTAAACGTATTCAAAATACTGTTTGACTATGCCAGATGGATTTTTCCGATTGTTGAGTACAAAAGTTCAACAGATACTGTACGAAAACATAGGTATATCTTAGGATGTTTGGTTATAGCCGTTTTCGGAAATTTCCTCTACGATCTGCTCAAAATTGCTTCTGCCCTAATATTCTAAAGCCTATAGACTGTTCCTATAAAGGCATTATTGAAAATAAATTTGACAATTAAGTCACTGTCTGGTATCATATCCGCAATTTTTTAGATGAATGGATTGATACATGAGTGACAACAAACGCATCATTGAAGTTGCCTTCCCTGTTGAAGAGGTGAGTGAACAAGGCCGCCGCGATAAATATAAACATCAAATTACTGGAATTCACACTTGGTGGGCACGCCGGCCCCTCGGCCCATCACGTGCTACTGCATATGCTGCCCTCGTAGACAATCCCAGGTCCAATGAAATAAATTTAACGAGGAATAATAATACACTACGTCCGCCTAAACACGATTTCATCGCTGAACTTTCTAAATGGGAAAATGCCCTCAAGCCTCTTTGGATTCAACAAGCAAGAGAAGATGTACTAGAATCCCACGGTGGAAGACCTCCTAAAGTCCTTGATCCTTTCGGTGGTGGTGGTTCTATTCCATTAGAGGCGCAACGTCTTGGATGTGAGACCTACTCCTGTGACCTAAACCCTATTGCCGTGATAATTCAGAAGTGTACGCTTGAATTTCCACAAAAATATGGGCAGCGTCTCCATGACGACGTTAAAAAGTGGGGATATCAAATTCTTGAACGGTTGACGGAAGAGTTAGCACCTTTCTACCCTCAGGAACCTGACGGTTCTGACATTTTTACCTACATCTGGGCACGCACCCTACCATGTCAGAATTTCCATTGTGATGCTGTTATTCCGCTCGTCAAGAAGTTTTGGTTGGCAAAGAATGAAAAGAAAAAGATAGCACTTTTTCCATATGAAAAGGATGGACAAATTGCCTTTCGTATTGTTGGGACGACCCATGAAGCAATGCCAATTGATTTTAACCCAGGAGAAGGAACTGTCACGAATGGAATAGTTACCTGCCCTCTTTGCAACACTACTATTCCATCCAAAGAAAAACAGGTGCTATTTCAAAAAAGAAAATCAGGAGAACGGCTTCTCAGTGTAGTTCTGCAACGTCGAGGCATCCCGGGAAAACACTATCGCCTTCCCAGAGAAAAAGATAAAACGGTTTTCAGTCACGCCCAAAGGAAGCTATCAGAAAAACGTGAATTTCTCATAGAGAATTGGGGATTTGATCCAGTACCGGACGAGCCAATACCCAAACTAAAAGGTCAAGGGGCAGAGCGAGCGATTGCAATTCACAATTATAATCTAAACGTATATGGTGAGCTTTTCAACGCTCGCCAGCAACTTGCCCTCATCTCTTTAACCGAAAAGATAAAAAATGTACATTCAGAGATGATCGCTCAGGACTATAAAGTCGACTATGCTCGAACAGTTTCAACTTACCTTGGACTTTGGCTGAATCAAATAGTGGATAATTTATCAAATCTTTGTACATGGACAAATACTAGTGAAACATTAGGACATGTTTTTGGTAGAGCAGCGCAACCGATGGTCTGGGATTATGCTGAAGCGAATGCTTTACGTAAGGCAGAAGATAGATTAAAAACCCTTCTGAAACCTCTCAAACATTTGGTTCAAATGAGCGTAAAACCATCTGTCGTGCAGCAAGCATCATCAACATTGCTCCCTTATTCAGATGATACATTTGATGCAGTGGTAACTGATCCGCCTTACTACGATAATGTCCCTTATGCCTACCTCTCCGATTTTTTTTACGTATGGTTCAAACGGAGTAATGGCAAACTCTATCCTGAGTTCTTTGATGAATTAATGACTCCGAAAGATGACGAAATCGTTATGTATGGTCACCGGGGTGGAGGAGTAGCAGCTGGAAAGCAGTTTTTTGAAGACAGACTCTCCAAAGCGTTTAGGGAAATACATCGGGTATTGAAACCGAACGGTATTGCTGTCATCGTTTATGCTCACAAGTCAACCGAAGGTTGGGAAACATTGATTAACGCTCTGCTGGACTCAGGACTAGTAATTACAGGAGCATGGCCGATTGACACTGAGATGAAATCTCGTTTGAGAGCGATGGATTCCGCAGCCCTTGCCTCCTCTATTTATATGGTGGCACGCAAAAGGAAACGGGAAGCGTACGGGCTTTACCAAGATGTAAAAAAAGAGTTAGAGGATCACCTTAAACAGAAACTCTTTACGTTGTGGGAATCAGGGTTCTCAGGAGCGGACTTGTTCATTGCCGCTATTGGTAGCGGAATTGAGGTGTTCGGCAAATACAAACAAGTAATTGACGACAATGACACTGACATTCGCGCGGATGGAATGATAGCGGACATTCGAGAAATATTAGAACGTTTTGATGGAGAGCAAGCTGGCGTAGCTGGCACAAAACTCACGCGATTCTATCTCCGTTGGCGGCGGGAACACGCGGAAAAATTAGTAATCTTTAACGATGCCCACGAACTCGCGCTCTCCGTTGGTATTGAACTCAAAGATGAATGGGGGGAAGGCAGCTTCATCCAGCAGGAAAAAACAAACGTGCGCGTGTTAGGACCGCAAGAAAGAGAACAGAAAGACCTCTGCAAGAGTGAGGAGTTGATAGATATTCTGCACCATGTCTTGCTCTTGTGGCGTTCAGGAAATCGCCCCGAAATGATCAAATGTCTCTCAAAAGACAGCATCGGTTTAAGTGAGTTGATATGGAACGTCGCCCAGCAAATTAGCAAAACACTATCAACGGAAAGCCAGGAACGCCAATGGCTGGACGGATGGCTTGCCGACCGAACCACTATCCAACGCGAAGTACAAAATCTATTGGAACAACCTGAAGAAGGAAAGCTTTTCTGATTGTCAGGATACGATTTTAGAAAAAGGATAAACATGAGACTATCCCCTTTTGAAACCATTGCGAAACCGCACAGCGATATATTGAAAGGCAGGTTTACAGCAGACACTTATGCTGCGAGACTCGGACAAGTCGTTCAAAATGAAGGACCCCTTGAATACAGAAATGCCCAGCGGTTTTTCGAGAGAACCCACATTACAGACGGACTCAAGACACTCCTTTCTGGCATAGAAGGTCGCTTGAAAGGACGCAACCGGCAAAACCAGGATCCGATCATCCAACTCCAGACCCCCTTCGGCGGTGGGAAAACGCACACGCTTATCGCCCTCTATCACAAAGCGAAAGAGTGGAACGCTATCCCCGTAGTGATTGTCGGTTCAGTAATGGACCCGGGAAATGGCGACACCTTCTGGGGAGCCATTGAACAACAACTCACAGGCAGCTTCCAAAATTTTACAACGCAAGTCGCACCCGGCAGCGATAGCCTCTCCGACCTATTCACGCAAACACAAAAACCAGTACTCATCCTAATGGACGAAGTGCTTAATTACCTTGAACGCGCCGCAGGTGTGTCTGTCCAGGACAGCACGTTAGCAGAACAGACCTTGGCATTTATGTTGTCGTTGACAGAAGCAGTCGCAGCTAACAAACGAACCACTTTCGTCGCAACTCTACAAGAGAGTGAAGTCGCACCTATCAAAGAGAAATACCCCCTCTTCACCGATCTGCTTACACGCATGAAACGCGTGGTTACACCAGTTGAAGACACCGAAATCGCCAGTATCATTCGGAAACGGCTTTTTGGGGAGGTCAATTCCAATGAAGTCAAGCGAGTCGCCCAAGAATTCGCAAAATACGCCAGACAGGAGAATATCCTTCCGCCCGGCATTCAAGAATCTGAATATCGCAAACAATTCATGGAAAGTTACCCGTTCCAGCCGGAAGTCATTGATGTCCTCTATAATAGATGGGGCAGCTTCCCGAATTTCCAGCGAACCCGTGGCGTTCTTAGGTTTCTCTCACGCGTTGTACGTCGGGCAAGTGGTAAAAACCGTCCCTACATCACGCTCGCCGATTTCGACCTCACCGACAGTGACATTCGTGGTGAACTCTTAGAACATATTGATGCCTCCTACCGCGGGATCATCAACAACGACATTACGGGACACACTGCGGGCGCTAAAGCCGTTGACAAAACATCGGGAGGCACCTATCAACATTTGGCATTAGGCACGCGCACGGCGACTGCTATCTTTCTCTATTCCTTTACAGGCGGCATGGAGCGCGGAGCAACATTGGAGGAGATCAAACGGAGTGTTGCTGTTCTGGAACATCCTGCAGCTATCATTGATGCTGCAAAACACCGACTCACCGAATATCTCTTTTTCCTCCGCACCGAGAACGGCAAAGCCTATTTTGACACGCAACCGAACTTAAACCGGATTGTCCAAACCCGAATGGAGAACGTAGACCCTGAAGTCGTCAAAGCACGCGTCGCCGCGCAACTCCGAACAAGTTTCAAAGCGGGTCGTGAGGCGCGCCTCAAAATCTATCCCCTGCCCAAAGATGGTATGGCCGTCCCCGATGATGAGACTCTGAAATTGATAGTTTTAGATAGACGTGATGACCCATTTTGCCAAGACCTTATAGAGAATCGAGGCGAGACACGACGTATCTATCGCAATACCCTCTTTTTTATTCTCCCCGCCACTGGCGAAGCAACAGAACTCAAAGCAGAAACCAGAAAAATTATCGCTTACGAAGAGATTAAGAAGGATACCTCCCTCAACTTATCAAGGGAGCAAAAAAGGGAGGTAGATGACGCACTAAAGCAGTCTAATAGTAGTTTGGAAGGTGCGTTGAGGCGGGACTATCGGACGGTGCTCGTCCCAAAAAAAGATGGATTTACTGAGGAAGACCTCGGACTTCCCGTCGTTGGTATGACACCTCCATTTGACGAGGTGGTTTACGATCTGCTCTGTGTTAAGAATGCAATTGCCACAAACCTCGGGCCCCGAAATATCGCTATTGCTTATCTGCAAAATAACGACACTGTATCAACCGTACAGTTGCTCAACACCTGTCTCCGTACCCCAGGCGAAAAACGCGTCCAACGCCAGACGTGGATAGGAGGTATTCGTAAAGGTGTTGAAACTGGGATATTTGGGATCGGTGAGAAAGCAGTTGATAGACTCGTGCCACGCGCTTTTAACACGCCATTATCGGAGGTCACCCTCACCGATGCTGAGGTGATTACCCAACCGAACCTCATTCGCGAAAGTATGACACCAGAAGAAATCTTGCGTGACTATCTGAAGGAAAACGAAACAATTTCAACATCTCTGCCGTTCCAATACAATCCAAAGTCTACCAACGAACCGCGACCCCTTCGCGAAGTTTGGGAAACAGCAATCCGTGAAGGCGTTCGGAAGGGTACATTTGGACTCGGTGAAAAAATAGACGATGAAACCATTCCACGTGTTTTCAGGCAAGAACTTTCAACGATTACTTTAGGTGATAATGAAATTCTAATCCAAGCGTCACTTTGCATAGATTTGATTGTTGAACCTCCGCGTCCGGATCCACCGATTGTTGAACCTCCGCGTCTGGATCCACCTGAACCTAAAAAAACAATTGACATCCGATTTACATTACCACAAGGAAAGGTAAGCAATGTGGCACAGCATCTCAATCAATTGCAAGCCAAATTTCAAAATATGCAGATTGAGTTAAAAGCCTCCGATGGCAAAATCTCACAAGATGCTTATGATGAGTTTAAGGAGAATTTACGGGCATTAGGAATTGAAATTGAGGAAGTGTAACGCTTCACTGCTGCCAGAACCGGCTCCACTGTAATCCCCGCAATCACCTCACAACTGCCAGCACCGCAGCCCCCCGGATGCCGACCCGGATGACACGGGTTGCAGCCCAGCTCTATTCCACTCTGCAAAACCGCGTGTTTCTCGCCATAGGGACCGCTCCGAATGTGGTTCGTTGACCCAAAAAGCGCAACTACCGGGGTATCCACAGCCGCAGCGATATGCATCGGTCCCGTGTCATTCCCGATATACACATCACACACTGAGATTAACGCCGCGAGGTGGCGTAGGTTTTCGGTTTTGACAAGGATTGGCGGAACGTCCATTATCTTCGCGACACCTGCTTGAAGTTCGCGTTCGTTTGGACCGGCGAAAAGTAAAATCGAAGCGTTCTGTTCTTTGCATAGGGCGTTCGCGAGTTGCGCGTAGTTCTTCGCGTCCCACAACTTATATTCCCAATTGCCACCCGGATGAATGCCGATTAACAACCGTTCCGAGGGAATATCTGCTTCGGTGAGAAAACAGCGCGCTATAGTCTGTTCATCTTCAGTGAATTGTAAATGTGGATGTGCATCCGTTGTCTCAATGTCATGTCTCTGAAGCACCTCCAGGTAGCGGGTAACAGCATGCCGATTGCTCTCACCGCGAACCATTCCCCAATGTTCCGCACCAATACACCGCGCCGTAAGACTATCTCGCAGGTTCACAACGAGATCAAATTTGTCACGTCGTAAGGTTTTTATGAGACGCAGCCGTCCTTTCCAACCGGCGTGTTCACCTCGATTGTCATAAACCAATGCTGCATCGATATTGGGATCGGTCGCAAGGAGGTCAAAGGCTCGCGGTCCGACAAGGAAGGTAATATGTGCATCCGAAAAGTGTCTTCGCAGGGGTTGGATAACTGAAGTAGACAGGACCGCATCACCGATAAAAGAGAAACTAAAGACGAGAATTTTCTTCAACATTTTTTATCAAAGATTTTTTAATCAAGACTTACGCAAATTGAGTAAAAAGAAAAAATAATATTGAAGTGGAAAGGGTTTAACGCTTCTCGTTTTTTAACCACGCATCCATTGCTTCCCGCCTTGCGTTTTCACAGAACCTGTGAACGTTCTCTATGCTACCAAAACGGATACTATAGACTTTTAGAACGGTGTGTATTTCCTCGAGTATTTCAGAAACGACTTTGTTTTGAAAAAGGTTCTCAAGTGTTTCGCGATCTTTTTGTAATACCTCCCACCATTCATAAAGGCTGTGAAGATACTGCACGTCACTGAGCGGATTTCGTCCGTGCATGTCCATCGCATCTATACTGATACCTATAGGGTCAAAAGTTGTTAGAGCCATCATTTCTTGCAGGGTTAAGTCAAGTTCTACTTCGGCGATATCGTACCAGCACAGTCCGTCGAACGCCTCATCGTCAACAACGCCGGGAATCTCACGCTCCAAAAACTCCCACGCAACAGCAGTTGTTTTTTCCTCAAGTCTTTCTAAAGCTTCAATAAAGCCTTCTCTGTCGTGCATTGGAATGTCAAACAAGTTTAGCATTTTCCTAACTCCTTAAAAAGATTCAATCAAGTCAACAGCTGCAGTCAAACCATCTTCTGTTTCCATCTGTTCTCCTAAAACCTGAACACGCGTAGTCATCGCGGGCGTTTCCAAGACTTGCTGGATCCGTTCTGCCAAACGCTTGGCGGTAAGGCTTCGACGGTACAGATGCCGCGGTGCCACCCCTAAATCGAATAGCCGTTTTCCCCAATACGGCTGATCCGCGTGATGTGCTACGACAATAGACGGAACTTTCGCACGACACACCGAAGCGGTCGTCCCCGCGCCACCATGGTGCACAACACAACACCCTTGTGGAAATAACCACTGGTGCGGGACATATTCTGTGCAATAGATGTCCGGCAATGTCTCTGGTGTGCCGAGTTGTCCCCATCCCGCCTGAATAATTGCCCGTTGGTTCGTCTTTTTGACAGCCTCAATTAGGATTTCTGTTGTCTCACGTCCGTTGGATCCGCCCATGGAGCCAAACGTTATAATGACAGGGGGCGGACCCGCCGCTAAAAAATCGACAAGTTCCATCGGTGGTGTATAAGAAGGCGACGCAAGATGCCAGACTCCCGTGAATTTGTGATTCGAGGGAAAATCAGCTGGTGGACAAAGCACTGGAGATGCAGCAATGAGGTTTAGATGTGGCGAATACATGCCATCTAACGCCACGGAAGACCTCGGCTCTCCGCCGACGGACGCAATAAATTGGTTAAAGAGTGTATCTATACTTGAGGCAAGACGGAGCTCCGCCAATTTCCACACAATAGCGTTGCAGATGCGTCCCCAATTTGGGAACGGATAAGGCGCGAAGTCTAAAGACTTGATGAAACCTGGACAATACGTTACAGTGAGCCACGGAATTCCATTACGAATCGCAGCCTCCTGTCCCGGAATATCGACTGAATGACAGATCGCTATATCAAACCCTTTCATTGCCGCTAAACAATCTTGGTACCACTTTTCACCGCGACGCACAATCCCCTCTTTCACGATCAATCGTAGCATCGCGGTCGGGTCACGCTTCGGAATAATAGCATCCATCGCCGCGTGGAATTCCGCTAAATCAAAAGCAACGCCTATCTCATAGTATTCCGCGCCAACCTCAAGAATCTTATCTCTATAGAGTGCGGGTGAACAGACACGTACCTGATGCCCACGTGCCAATAAACGCTCCGACAGTGCTAAAACCGGATAGACATCTCCCGTTGATCCCCAGCAGACGACGACAATTTTCATTTTTCGCTTGCCTCTATGGTTAGTATGGTTGCATCCCAAACCGGTTCAACGGGAAGTTTTTTCGTGCATTCCCACCCGATTTTACATTTATGCGCACTGCAGGGCCAGCACGGCATATCCCGTCGCACGATAGAGGCATTTTCGCTTAACGGATGCCAGGCTACGTGGTCAGTGGGACCGAAAATCGCGACTGTCGGGACGTCCAATGCCGCAGCGAGATGCATCGGACCGGAATCATTACAGACGACCAAGTCGCAACAGGAGAGCAGCGCACCCAGCGCACGAATCGTCTCCGGCGCGTAAGTTAGAGCATCGGATTGCATCGCCGCTTGAATGTTCTGCACCAATTCTGCTTCTTCAGGACCGCATAAAAGAAGGATCGTTGCATTGTAGTGTCGCGCGAACCTGTCAGCGAGTTCAGCGTATTGCTTTTCGGGCCAGCGTTTATCAAACGAACTCCCGCCGGGGTGGATACCAATCAGAAAAGCATCCTTACCGATACCCAACGAGGCAAACTGTGCCTCAGCAGCGGCAATCTCATCAGGCGACAACTCGAAGATGAGTTCCCGTTTGCCTTCTCCGGCACAGATGAGTCGTACCAGTTCCAAATTCCTGTCGACTTCGTGGGTTTCCCCTTTTCGGTATCTACCGAGCCACGCGTGGGTAAGGGTGGATCTGAAGCGTTTCTGATAACGTCCTAAGCGGTAAGTCGCACCTGAGAGAAAAGCCACAAGATGGGTCCACATCGCTGTCTGCATGGCAACGGCGAGTTGAAACCGCTCCCGGCGTAATTCACGATAAAATTGGAATCGTGCTAAGAGCCCGCTGTGCTTGCCATCTCGGTCAAAGATTAGAATCCGATCCACGTCAGGGTTACCGATTAACACAGGGGCGTTAAGCGGGCGCGCTAATACTGTTATTTCTGCGGATGGATAATTTTCCCGCAACAATGCAATCGCCGGTGTTGAGTTCAAAAGGTCGCCGATACCATCAACACGGATGACCAGCATTTTATTGATATTAAGAAGCGGATCACTGTTTTTCAGGGCGCGGGATCGCATAACTTTTCCTTGCCTGTACTGTTAAAGTGTTCTTTATTATACCACAAAGCTGTGGCGTTGACAATCTCGAAGCTCCGCACTGCAAGCAGGTACATATCCTTGCCTCAGCACTAACCGATATGGTATACTGTAACCATGCAGCACAAAGCACAAAGTACGACTGAGAGTAACCAAAAATCCTCAACACTCCGTTTTCTTTTCGGGACACTCGTCTTCGGTTCAATCCTTATTATTCTCACCTGTTATTGGATTATTTCCGCAGAAAATCGTGTCGTGTGGGAACTTACCGATTTTTCGATTTTTCCCACTGTGCTTTTTACGTTCTTTCTTTTGGCGCTCATTACCCCGCTCCTCAAAAAGGTATTCAAAGGTTTCGCACCGACATCGCGCGAACTCGCACTGACCTATATAATGGTATCCGTGGCGACCGCACTCGCAGGACACGACATCGTTCGACAATTAGTACCGATGATTGCTAATGCCGGATGGTTCGCAACACCTGAAAATGAGTGGGCAGACCTCTTCTTCCGATTCATGCCAACATGGTTAACGATTACCGACCGCGGTATTCTGCAAGGCTATTTTGAAGGCGATGATACATTTTGGCAGAAACAGTACATGGAAGCGTGGCTGTGGCCCATCGTGGCGTGGAGCGGATTGGTCATTGTTCTCCTGTTTATGATGCTATGTGTCAATATTATCATAAGGAAGCAGTGGATTGACCACGAGAAATTGAGTTACCCCTTAACGACGCTGCCTGTTGAGCTGCTCGGCAACACATCCGCGCTTTTTCGGAATAAACTCATTTGGCTCGGTTTCGGCATCGCGTTCGGATTAGAGATGCTGGCAGGCTTGAACTATCTCTTTCCTGTGATACCTTCCCTCAAAATCAAATATCAACTCTATTTTGCTGACCGACCGTGGAACGCAATGGGACGTTTGCCGATCTATATCTATCCGTTTGCAATAGGATTTGGCTACCTCATGCCGCTGGATTTGTCGTTATCCTTGTGGTTCTTCTATCTGTTTTGGGGGGCACAGCGCGTCTTTTTCAGCGCGACAGGGTGGACAACGGCTATCGGTTTACAAACCGAACAACGGGGCGGGGCATGGCTCGGAATCGGTGCACTCGCGCTCGTCACGAGTCGGCGGCAGATTTGGGAGATACTTACCGGTGTATTCTCCTTTAGGTCAAAAGATGGCTTATACCGACTCGCGGTTTTCGGGTTGATAATCGGTATGGCATTCGTCCTGGTATTCTGGTATTTCGCCGGGCTTTCACCGTGGGTCGCGCTCGGTTATTTCGGGATCTATTTGGTGTTATGCATCGCAATGACACGTATGCGAGCGGAACTCGGGCCCCCAACACATGAATTACACAATATGCACCCAGACAGGATTATGTTACTATTCGGAGGCAGTCGTCCGTTAGGCGCGCAAAATCTAACCAACACAACCCTACTGTCTTGGCTTGCGTATGGATACCGATGCCATCCGATGCCACATCAGTTAGAGGCATTTAAAATCGGCAGACAATTCCGATTGCTTGAAAACCGGTTGGTTGTGGCACTTATTGTCGCATCAGTCGTTGGGACAATCGTTTCGATTGTCGGACATGTCGCACTCTATTATGAATACCGGTTCGCACGGTGGGGCGTTGGCGAATTTAACCGTTTGCAAAGCTGGATTATAGCACCACGAGCACCGAATTTACCGGCTATTCAACATATCGCATTCGGTTTTTTGTTTACCGGTGTACTGACGTTTCTGAAACGTCAGTTTTTGTGGTGGCCGTTTTATCCTGTCGGTTATGCTGTCGGCAACGGTTGGGCTATCGGTTGGATGTGGTTCTCAATCTTTTTGGGATGGCTCTTTAAACAATTACTTTTCGCCGGGGGTGGGGTGCGAGCCTATCGCCGGGCGTTACCGCTTTTCTTGGGGTTCGTATTCGGTCAGTTCCTCGCCGGAAGCTTCTGGAGTTTACTCGGAGTGGTCTTGAATATGAATATGTACACCCTTTTTCCATAAAAATTTCAGTCAACAGGAAAATGCGTTAAAAGTCTTCCAGTGCCTCTGCTTCCGATTCAAAGACACCTATGCTTTGCGTTAGACCGATGGTGTTAAAAATATTACGGACCTGCGTAGATGGGTGTGCGACACGTAGAACTTGTCCCTTCTCCCGCATCTTCCAAAGTAATCTGATAATCTCACCGAACCCACTGCTTGTAATGAAACTGCGTCGTTCAAAGTTAAGTAGCACTTTTTCGGCGGCTTGAACCTCTACGTCAGCGTAAGCGTCACTCAAAATAGTTTCAGACGCATCCGTAAGGTACCCCGTGATGTCAAATATAGCGATTTTTCCTTCGTGTCGAACTGAGATTTGAGAATTTGCTCTCACAATTCCCTCCTATAATTCGTTGAATCTGATCATTAGTCGCAATATAACCTATTAATCCTCAGTAAAAGTTCGTTGGAGCGGTGTATGTTCGGGTTGGGAACGAATGATGACACCGTCGTCAAGATGGAGCCATGTCTCAAATTGCCGCATCCCTTCCTGTAACTGAATGACACGTGCACCGCGCGGAAACCCTTCTCTGCCGTACGTATTGTAGCCAGTCGCACGACCATAGCAGAGACGGATACCGTGTAGATCGCCCCAGAAATCGTTGATATGTTCATGCCCAACAAAGGTTCCCAACACATCGCCCGCTTCGTGCATCGCAGCAAAAAATCCGGTATTAATCTGAGGCGCGCAAACGTTCTCATATTTCACACCGTAGCAGGTATGAAAATCCCACACCTCATCATATTCCGGAATTGGGATGTGGAAAAACGCAAGGGCAGGAAGTGGATGCCCCGCTGCAGCGGTGAACTTTGCTGATTCTTGCAGATACCATACAATTTGCTCCCGTCTAATCCAATCGTAGCCGCCAATGTCTGTTGGCGCATAACTACCCGAATCCAGAAAATAAAGCACTGCAGCAGCTACTTCCTCTTCAGAATTTTGGACGGGTAAAACGTAATTACCGACGCCTGGTATATCTTCGGGACCTGGTTCTGAGAGAGACAGGTTGCTATCTTGCATAACTGCCATCAACTCATGACGATCGGCACTGCCTTCGTCATCATGGTTGCCGAAAACCGCTGCCCACGGAATTCCGCATCCTTCTACAATTTTAACGACCTCTCGGAGGGAATCGGCAGCATCATCGCATCCACCACCCGCCAAAATATCACCCGTCAACACAATTAAATCCGGGGATTCTACTGCTGCGATTTGTGTCATCAGGGCTGCTGATTGTTGGTCGGGCGGTTCACCGTTATGCCAATGAATATCGGTAAATTGCACAATTTTGAAACGTCGATCACTGCGGAACTTCAATATATTTTTCATTATATCTTATTCTCCTTGGGGCATAATCATAGCATAATTCCCAAAAATTGCAAATAAATTCTTTACTGTCAGAACCGTTGGGGGTCAACTGACGGAAACAGAATGTTGTTTCAACTCTTATAGATACCGCTATTCTTAAAAAGATAGTAAAAAACATATTTTGCCCCCCAGGCGTAGAATAGCCTTGCCACATCCAATTTTTCGTGGTAACATATATGCTATGCCAAATGACCGTTTATCGAGCACTTATGATCTCCATACCGTTATTCTCTCAAACGAGGCGGTAGCGGAAGCACACTACCTATTGCGTTGTGAATGCCCCGAAATCGCGCAACATGCACGGCCGGGGCAGTTCGTCCACGTTATGATTTCACAAGATACCGGTATGCTCCTCCGCCGCCCGTTCACAATCTATACAGTTGACGGACCCGAGATTACGATGCTTTATCAGATTATCGGCGAAGGAACGCAGCGATTGTCGCAAATGCTGGAAGGTGAACCGATACAGGTGTTGGGCCCGCTCGGCAATACATTTGATTTTACCACCAAACCCGAACCCGCAATTCTCGTTGGCGGCGGTGCAGGAATCGCTTCACTTATGTTGCTGGCTGTAGCACTGCGTAAAAACGGTATACACACACTCGGATTGGTAGGGGCTCAGCATCATGCCCGACTCTTGAGTGTCAAGGATTTAGAAGCAATTGACATTGAAGTACATGTAACTACGGACGATGGAAGCATCGGGCATCACGGGTATGTCACTGACATCCTCGCAGACCTGCTTGAGAATACCGCTTGGCAGAGTCCAACGGTTTATGCATGCGGGCCACACGGGATGCTTTCCGCTGTCGCAGAGATAACCGCTGATTTTGAAGTCCCAACGCAAATCGCTATGGAAAATCGGATGGGGTGTGCAATGGGAGTGTGTCTCGGTTGTGTGTGCCCTGTCCATATTGACATGAACACTATTGAATACCAACGCGTTTGTACCGAGGGACCTGTCTTTAATGCAACTGACATTGCATGGAATATTAAATAGTTTAATTGTAATCAATGTGGTTGACATCGATCGAAAACCCTGAAAAATCGGAGCAGAAACCCAATTGTTAAAAATATGAAGACTACATTTTATCATGAATTAACAACCACCAGCCTCCAAGACAAATTGCTCTCCGATGCCTGTTGTGAAAAGATACTCGCTGGGTCGGACGTGGAATTACTTCCGCTATTGGATGCTGCATACCAAGTTCGCAAAACTTACTTCCAGAACGAGGTGCAACTCCATATCCTCAACAACGCACAAAACGGCTACTGCCCAGAGGATTGTGGCTATTGCGCGCAGGCAAGTTCAGCAACGACAGACATTGAGGCTTATCCCTTAAAACCCGATGCTGAGATTCTGGAAGAAGCAAAACGCGCTTATGAATCAGGCGCGTATCGTTACTGCATTGTCATGAGTGGACGCGGCCCCTCGCCGAAACGCGTATCGCATCTCGCAGAACTCATTCACACTGTAAAGACACGCTATCCGATTGAGGTATGTCTCTCCGCAGGGCTAATTGACATAGAATCCGCTCATACCCTGAAAGCGGCGGGATTGGATAGGTTAAACCATAATCTGAATACTTCCGAAGCCCACTATCCAAATATCTGTAGCACGCACACGTATCAGGATCGGATGGAGACGCTACAAGCCGCACAAACGGTTGGGATCGCCTGTTGTTCAGGTGTAATCGTAGGAATGGGTGAAGGAACAGACGACTTAATTCAGGTTGCCAAATCGCTCCGTCAGCTTGAGGTCGCCTCACTTCCGGTCAACTTTTTCTTACCGATCTCCGGTACGCAGTTGTCAGAAACCCCAACGCTGACACCAGATTATTGTCTCCGAGTCCTGTGTCTGTACCGATTCTTGAATCCACGAGCAGAGATAAGGGTCGCCGCAGGTAGAGAACACCACCTAAGAAGTATGGAGGTGATGGCACTCTATCCAGCAAATTCAATGTTTATTGATGGCTACCTAAATGCGGAAGGTTCGACGGCATCGCGGACAGTGGAGATGATCAAGGATGCCGGATTTACGGTGAAAACAAACGCTGAAGACGTTGAACAACTCAATCAGGACGACATAGAGAAAAGAGATGTACTTCTCAAAGAACTAAAAGTGCTTCGACCGCGCATGAAATCTTAAAAGTAGTAGGCACACTCCGCTGTGCTGTAACTTTGCATTAATAGCAATCGCATGCCTCTTCTTCGATTTCCAAGTGAAGTTGTAATGTTTGAGGGGTTGTTGCTATTACTGCGCTACCGGTTTTAATCTTTTCAAAATCAATACGCCGCATGTCTTCTGGAATCACAAAATGTGACTTCAGCGGCTCCCAATCTTTATCAGCAATCGTGATGATTTCGCCGCGGTGAAAACTCACCCATATATCGCCGATCTTAGAGTTTGCGGATTCTTGCTCCAGTTTTCTTTGTGTAATTTCTACATATTGCGGATCAAGGTCTATACCGATAACTTTTCTGCCCAATCTTGCGGCCGCAACGGCTGTTGTGCCGGTCCCCATAAACGGATCTAAAATTATATCCCCTTCATCCGTGCTCATCAAAATGAGACGTTCTAAGAGATGAATTGGGAGTTGGCAAGGGTGCGGATCTCTATGTTTGTTATGGCGAATGCGATGAATATCTGACCAAACATCAGAAACGAGGGGACCAAACGGGTGCAAAATCTTCTTTTTCCCACCGTAGTCTTTCAACAGATACCCGCATTTTCGACACCGTTTATGCGGATAGCGGATTTCATAAAATTTGTTTTCCTGTTGATTTTTCGCGTAGAACAAGATGCCGTAGTGCGACGGTTGTAAGGTCTTACCCATTGGAGCAGTTGGCGCGTCCCACGCGATCCAATGCCGAAAATCTGCGGCTTCGTTTAAGAAACTCGTATAAAAGGTTAACCATTTTGGGATGTTGTGAACAAAGATGGAGCCACTCGGCTTCGTAATTCTGACCATCTCCATAATCCATTGTCTACACCAACTCAAATAATCGTCTGTCTCTTTTTCGTCCTTGTAAGTTCCGTACTTCTTTTTCAAATTGAAGGGCGGATCCGCAAATGTAACGTCAATGCTGTTTGAAGGTATCTCCCGCATGACTTCTATGCAATCGCCGTGAATGATTTTATTGATATATTTTTTCATAACGCACCTTAAACAATCCACGAGTGTTTGTCAACACAACGCTATTTCAAAATGGCAGTTAATAATTCGCTGAAGCGTTTGAGCTCTGTTTCCTTCAAAGTAAAGACATCCTCAAATGCACCAACTATCCTTTCCAAATCTTTTTTGCGGACATACCACCCAATACCATCAACAAATCCCCAAAAATGCACATTCGGATAATGTTTGGCAATAAGTTGGCTCACCGCTACCTCCGTTTTTGCTTTATCACCTTGTCCCGAGGAGGTAGTTATTAAGTACGATGCCTCAATAACAATTTTAGGGTTCTCTCGGTCAGGAATAACAAAATCCATCGTGCGCTTTTGATTCGGAGCATGTTCCTTTAACTTATTCAGATCTACACTTTTTTCAAAACTGATTTCCATCTTATCTAATAGTTCTTGAATAATGACTTCGGCGTTATTCTGAGACTTTCCAGAGTAAGAACCCTTCTCTTTATAGCGAATCAATGTATCTATCATCGCCTCAACCTCAAAACTGAGCTTAGAAACGCCTAATTTTTTTAGCTCGAAAAGTGGAAGTGTTTCAGAAAGCACGGGGACAGTACATCCTTCAAAAAAAAGATTAACAATCCCTTTTCTAAAATTCGGACACTCTCGGATCTTTTTCTCAATTTTTGAGTTAGACCATTCCTGTATGCCAGATTTTCCTGATTCTACACCTTCTTGCCAATGATCTCTGTAAGAGAGTGTTGAAAGTTCCTTGTCATCAATGATTCGGATAAAAGTGATTAACCTCTTAAAAGTTTCATTAGAAAACCCTGTCAGTGCCAGCAAAGCCTTGAAACCATATTTCTTTTCCAGAATCAAATCTTCAATCAACTTTTTGCTGAGGCCTTCGTTTTGGACATTATTTCTCACAACAAGTAAGGTTTCTTTTAGAGCAGTAATATCTGCTTCGCTTTTTTCCGCAAACGCTCTGGTCTGGAACCAAAAAGTGTTTTGAGTTAAGACAGTATTGATTTTGTCAGTGGTACTTCTTGCCATGTTTAACGTCCTTGTTAAGCATAGATTACAAACCCAAGTTCGGAAATTGTCTATGGAAAATTGAATGATCTGATTTTATCCAATCTGCGTCAGACCACCCATATAGGGTTGTAGCACCGCAGGTATACGGACTGTGCCATCTGAGTTCTGATACGTTTCAAGGAGCGCAATGACGACGCGTGGCAATGCAGTACCGGACGCGTTGAGCGTATGGATGAACTCCGGTTTCGCCCCCGCTTCTGGACGATAACGGATATTCGCACGACGCGCTTGGAACGCCTCAAAATTGCTACAGGAAGAAACCTCTAAAAACCGTTGTCGCGCAGGTGCCCACACCTCAATATCGTAGCATTTCGCTGCAGCGAAACCGAGTTCCACTGTGCAATGTTGCACAACGCGATACGGCAACCCGAGCGCCTGCAAAACGCTTTCGGCATTTGCTAAGAGTGATTCATGTTCGGTATAAGAGGTTTCGGGGGTCGTAAACTTCACCATCTCTACCTTATCAAATTGATGGATACGTTGTAAACCGCGTGTATCCTTGCCATAAGCACCCGCTTCACGCCGGAAACACGGTGTATAAGCAGTGTAATAGATAGGCAAATCTTCACTGGAGAGGATCTCGCCTGCAAACAGATTCGTTACAGGAACTTCAGCTGTTGGAATGAGGAACAAATCGCTGTCGCGATTTTCCTCGTCCCTGTCGCAGCGGTACATATCCGCCTCAAATTTCGGGAGTTGTCCTGTCCCTGTCATCGTAGGACGGTTCGCGAGAAACGGCGGAGAGACTTCAGTATAACCGTGCTGTGTTGTGTGCAAATCAAGCATGAACTGAATCAGCGCGCGCTCTAACCGTGCCCCTAAGCCTTTGAACAGCACAAAGTTGCTACCCGCGACCTTAGCACCGCGTTGAAAATCGACGATATCCAACTGTTCAGCAATTTCCCAATGCGGTTTCAGTTCAAAATCGAAACTCGGCAATTCACCCCACGTCTTAATTTCGATGTTATCGTCTTCAGAGGTGCCAACCGGTGTACTTGCTTCGGGCATATTTGGAATCGTCAGTAGAATAGCGTCTATCTCGGCTTTTGAATCGTTGTTTTCGGCAGTGAGTTCCTTGATTTTTTGGGAGAGTTCCCGCATCTCGGCAATAGTCTCCGTCGCATCCAGTTTCGCCTTTTTGCGCTCAGCAATCTGTTGTGAGACTCGGTTTTGGTGTGCTTTAAGGGATTGTGTATGCGTCAGATTCTCACGCCAGCGTGTATCCAATGCTACCAACCGGTCCAAATCAGCTTCCGTATGCCGATCTGCTAACATCTGGCGGACGTCTTCGGTATTTTCGCGAATAAATTTAAGATCAATCACGAGAGTGTCATTCCTCCGTTTTTGGGTTTATATTCAGCAAGCGCGGACGTGTCTGATTGTCTTGCAGTTTGCATCTTCACATCTCCATGCTGGGTTCGTTGGTACAGATAGCATACTGAGAATAAATACTATGGTAGGTTGTTCAGTAACGAAAAAACCACAGCATTGTAAGACACAACCTGTGGCTAATTCGGTATAATAAAAACGGGCCCGACGGGACTTGAACCCGCGACCTCCTGCGTGACAGGCAGGCGCGCTAAACCAACTGCGCCACGAGCCCATAAAGATCACCTAACAGGTAGGCGGGACAGGACTTGAACCTGTGACCTACAGCTTGTAAGGCTGTCGCTCTAGCCACCTGAGCTACCCGCCCAAAATGAGATTATAGCATCTCACCTCAAGGACGTTATTAAGTATACCACATCGGCTAATGTTTGTCAAGAAAAAATTACTTTTTTCCGAAAAAATAATAAAAATAACCCTTACCAAAATGGTTTTCAGGTATTGCTTGCAAGTCGATCTCAATAGCAGAACAAATTTCGCCCGGATACTAATATTCCCCTGGCTTGTCGTTACCGCGATACGGTCGCGTGCCACGGACAAGCACTCTCCGCGGATTTTCTTCCCACGTGAGTTCATCCGCACTATGATAACCGAGCGTCATACTCATCCGCGTGCTATCTGTCCGATTGATGCCTGCCGAATGGATTATCATGCTATCAATGGCGAGCAAACCGCCTGCTGGCATCGGTAACGGAATCGCTTGACTCGCAGCGATCTCTTGTAGTGTTTCATCTTGAAGATTAGCGAAAGCGGGTAAGTGGTGTGATCCAGGCACAACCCGTGTACAACCATTTTCTAAATTTGTGTCCTCCAAATAGACCAAGACAGTCGCTATTGTCCGTGACCAGTGACGGACATCGCGATGTAACGCCAGCGAATGACTTGAACCCGCATCTCGGAGATAGACATGATTGTGGCGATTTAACACGAATTCTATATCCGAACCCAATAGCGATTCCAATGGGTTGAGAATTTCATCACATGTGATCGTCTCTTGGAAGATACCGCCGCGCTCCCAAATTGCGGAGATGCGGATAATTCTGTCATCTTGACGTGCAACAGGTTCTACGCCTTCCGCTATGTCCTTCAACGCCGCCGTTTTTAATGCCGCTACGTGATCGGTAGAGAGTTGGGTCGGAAATTTGATGAAGCCATTGTGGCGAAACAGTTGGATTTCTTGCGGAGTCAGTTCCATCGGTGCCTTCCATCATATTCAGAATCAGTTGTGAAATGTCAGTTTAGCATAGATAATAATGTGAGTCAACACGGAAATGCAGTTGATCAGAGCCATTCAGTATCCCGACCCTTCCGCTGTAGGAGCGAGCTGTGCTCGCGATCCGGTGCGATTGCCTTCACTGTAGGAGCAAGCTGTGCTCACGATCCGGTGCGATTGCCTTCACTGTAGGAGCAAGTGTTTGCTTGGGTGTCTCTTCACGCTCGCGATCTTCACTGACTGCTGATCGCTATCGTAATAGCACAATTTAGTAACGAAAAAAGGAAATATTTCGTTTTATTTTATGGTATACAAAATAAATAAACAACAAAATATCGGGTAAGAGGAGAAACATTATGAAAATGTGTCGTTTTTGTCTGCTGGGACTTTTTCTGGCAATATTGCCTGGTTGTGTGAGCATGTCAGGTTATAAAGAGGTTTCGTTATATGAAGAGGCTTCACTGCGCCATCATGCGTATGCAACCGGGACAACGCGTGCCACTGCTGCCGAGTGGCGTGCCCTTGTTTCAGAGTTCCAAAAGGTTATTGATGTAGATATCCAGGGACCGTCAGCAGATGATGCCCAATACGCAATCGCCTCAAGTTGGATGTGGAGCATCAAGGTTGGGGACACCGAAGCCCCGCAACAGGCGATTAAAGCACTCCGAAAACTAATTCACACCTATCCTAACTCAACATACAGACCACTGGCTCACTACTGGTTAGGACGTTGCTACGATTATATCAACGACGATTCTCAGGCTATCATGCAATACCAACTCGTCGGGAACCGTTATCCGGATTCCCAAGTATCTGAGCCTGCCAAGTTGGAATTGGCACGTGCGTATGCAAGGCAAGGATATGGCACACGCGCTGAAACGTCCTATAAAAGCCTTGTTGATTCTTCAATAAATCAGGAAATTGGCGATGTTGCCGCTAAAGAACTACAAATACTCAAGACACAACCCAAACCTGCTGCTCCACCCGCTAAAGAAAATATTCAAATACAACCACAACAGCGGACTCAACCACAGCAAGCAAAGCAACCAAAATCCGCAGCACCGATTACGGATCCTGAGCCTTTAGTCCCAAAATCGTTAACGCGAGAATTTGGGTTAACCGCGAAGACGATTGTTATCGACCCCGGACACGGCGGGAAAGACCCAGGAGGACTCGGAAGTAGTAATCTTGGAGAGAAAGGTATTGTTCTCAGTATCTCACACAAACTTCGCGAGGTCTTAACAGCAAAGGGCTACACAGTTCTGATGACACGCGAGACCGATCATTTTATTCCACTCAAAAAACGTACCGAATTCGCGACGCAACATAAAGCAGACCTTTTCCTAAGCATCCATGCCAATGCAGCTGACAGTTCGAGAGCCAACGGAATCGAAACCTACTATCTGGATGTCAACAGTACGGACAAAGCCTCAGAAAAAATCGCAGCACGAGAGAATATAAACTCCGGCTATAGTATCCAAGAATTGGAGACATTGTTGGACGGATTGATACGGGAAAGCAAAAGTGAGGATAGCAAACGCTTGGCAAGGCATGTACAGGATACATTGGTACAGAACACAGGAGCGGTTGACCGTGGGGTCAAGCACGCTCGTTTTGTGGTTTTGATCGGAACAAAGGTGCCTGCTATTCTCATTGAGACCGGATTTGTGTCAAATCCAGTGGAAGGACGGAAACTCACAACATCAGCGTATCAGCATAAAATTGCCGCCGCTATCGCACAAGGCGTTGATAAGTTTTTAGGGAAGACCGGGGAAACGCCTTTTGCTAAAGTACAAAGCCTAAGATTTGTCGCTAAGGGTGTTGAGAGGAACAAGTGATGCTTTTTGCCAGTCAACGTCTACCCTATGTAGCCGCAATAGTTATCTTTCTCTGCTTACGACTCTCGTGTATTAGTGGGCTCAGCCTCGCTTTCGCGCATCAGCAGGAGATTGCGATTGTCTTACCGAAAAAAACGCCTCAGGTATCAGAAGGTGATGTTCAATACGCACGTTCTGTCGCGAAACGATTCAATCGGATGCTCAACGGCATCGGGTTAACCGCTGACACACTCGAAGAGGCTTCGCTCTCTGAACCACAACTCAAATCTCGCCGTTTGGTTATTCTTCCACTAAACCCCGTGATTGCACCACAAACTGAGAGTTTATTGAAGAATTTCATAGCAAACGGTGGTAAACTTTTCGTAACCTATACTTTATCCGATACGGTGGCACCACTCCTCGGCTTGCGTCAAACGGATTGGCTAAAACAAGAAGCACCTGGGCATTTTGCTTCAATTCAACTGAACGCACCGGATATACTTGATATGCCGGTATCTATCAGGCAAGCATCATGGAACGTTACAGTAGCAAAACCGACAACACCCGATACAAAAATTATCGGGTACTGGCACAATGCAAAGGGAGAATCTACGGGTTTACCGGCGCTATCTGTAGGGAAGTCAGGGGTGTTCTTTAGTCATATTTTCCTGCCAGACGACATCCAGCGCAAGATGCAGATGCTCGCTGCACTCTTAGGGCATCTCGTCCCTGAGTTTCGGCGTCCCTTTGCTGAACAAGCGATAGCGGCGATGACGACCATTGGGCACACCAAGAATTTCACTGAACTAAAGCAATTTGTCCAACACAGCGATGTCCCCGAAGCGAATGAAGCGTTAAAGACAGGAACAGATTTGATGAAACGGGCGCGTGCCGAGTATAGTGCTGAGGCTTACAATACGGCAATAACAGTAGCACGGGCGAGTCGTGCGGAACTCTCAAAAGCCTATTTCCTATCGCACGTAAGCGTTGAAACCGAAGGGCGCGCCGTATGGAATCACTCAGGACTTGGTGCCTACCCCGGAGATTGGGAACGCTCTGCTAAGGAATTAGCATCTGCAGGAGTCAACATAGTTCTGCCAAACATGGCATGGGCAGGTGTCGCACATTATCCGAGTAAAATCTTGCCACAGAGCAAAACTTTTACGCAATACGGCGATCAGATTGCACAATGCGTTGAAGCCGCACACACGCACGGCTTAGAGGTACATGTTTGGAAAATTACGTGGAATTTAGAAGGCGCGCCGAAAGAATTCGTGGAAAAAATACGAGCAGAGAAACGTACCCAAGTCTCCGCAACCGGTCAAGCACTCAATTGGCTCTGCCCTTCGCATCCGAAAAATGTGCTGCTGGAATTGGACAGTAGTCTTGAAATCGTGACGAATTATGATGTGGACGGTATCCATCTCGATTACATCCGCTATCCGGGAAGCCACGCCTGCTACTGTGACGGATGTCGTCAAAGATTTGTGCTTGCAACGCGACTGCAGATTGACGAATGGCCCGCCGCTGTCTTGCCAAAAACGGGGGCACATAGCGAAAAGTATATTGAATGGAGAGCGCAACAGATTACGCGCTTGGTACGCTTGCTCCATAAACGGCTACGTAAAGCGGACTCTAAAATCAAAATTTCTGCTGCCGTCTTTGGTTGGTATCCAGGATGTATCACAACCATCGGACAGGATTGGATCGCATGGGCGAAGGCAGGTTATGTCGATTTCGTATGTCCGATGAACTATACGGAAGATACAGACTATTTCACGGAGCTGTTAACCAACCAACTCGCGCGAATGCCTAAAGACGTTGCCATCTATCCAGGGATCGGCGCAACCGCCTCTAATTCGCTACTGACACCAGATACGGTCATTGAGCAGATTTACTTGTCGCGTAACTTAGGTGCTTCTGGATGGACAATTTTCGATTATTCCCTTGACATTTCTGAGACTGTACTACCAGCATTCACAATGGGAGTTACTAAGCGCAAAGCAAAACCTCCCCATTGATAAACATGTCCAGATTTCTCCGAGATTCTGCTTGCATATTCTCAATGAATCGTGTAAACTAAATTGAGCTTAACGCCAGTTTGATTAATCATTTCGGATGTGTTGTGAGTTCTATTTTCGCATCACAGAGGCGTGAATTGTAGCACAAACTTTCCAGTTTGTGCAGTATATGACGTAAATTAACACTGGACGCTACATAAGTCCAACATTTATCAAACTCACGTTGAGCTTAAGAATGTTCCGATGAGAGATAGCGGCATATCCTGATTACCGTATTCCCTATAAGAAAAAGCAGATTCCATGAATTCCAATAAAAACAGGCTTAAGATGGTCTATGACCAGGAAGCAGATGTACTCTATGTGACAAAAGGGACACCCAAGCATACTGACTACTGTTCTGTCAACGTTATCTTGATAGGTTATATTCCTCGTAGGGGCGAGGTTCCCTCGCCCGATACCGAAACATATCCCCTTCATTTTAGATGTGACAGACTACTACGTTGAATACACCGAAGATGTCATCCTGCGTTTCCATCCAGAGACGAAAGAGTTAGTGGGTTTCACGTTTATTGATTTTTCTCAACACTTCGCTCAAAAAGATTCAGACATAATGCTGCCTTTTGATGTAGATTTTCACGCTTATGCTGTACCGCGCACCTAAAGATGTTCTAAATGCAGGTTGTAGGAACCCCTTGTCCTACAAGGAATTAAAGGAGATTTTTTAATTAATGGCTCAAAAACCGAATATTCTATTTTTAATGAGTGATGAGCACAGTCCACACGCTATAGGGTATGAAGGGAATTCTATTGTTCAGACCCCAAATCTCGATCAACTTGCAGCATCTGGCACCTACTTTGAGGGCGCGTACTGCCAAGTCCCGCTCTGCACACCCTCCCGGATGTGTATGCTAACTGGGCAATACGCACATCGCTGCTCCGCGTGGAATAACGGATCCATCCTATTTCCTGAGCATCTCACAATGCCCGCACATTTCGCACAGCACGGTTACGCAACCGCACTCGTCGGGAAAATGCACTTCGGTGGGAAAGAACAGAAAAACGGCTTCCAATCTCGACCCTACGGCGATCTACGCGGCTATGCTGGACACCAAACAGACCCACTGAATCCGCCGTCTCGCATACGACAACGAACACGACTCGCAGGCATCACAGAAATCCCGACGAGTCTCCTGCAAGAGCGGGTTATTAACGAAGAGACACTGGAATACTTAAGGTCCCAACCGTCAGAACAACCGTGGTTCCTGCTCGCAAGTTACAGTCGTCCACACTTCCCTCTTACAGCCCCCAAACGACTCCTGGATAAGTATTGGCCCGATAATGTCGATATGCCCAACATTCCACCCGGGCACTTAGAACAGACACACCCCTTCGCGAAAGGCTTACGGGACAACTTCAACACAGAGGAAATCCCACCCGAAGAAGCCCGAAAAGCAAGAGCCGCTTATTACGCCTGTTGCGAATTCTTGGACGAGACCCTTGGAGATCTGCTCACACTTCTGGAACGGGACGGCTTTTTAGATAACACCATCATCGTCTATACTACAGACCACGGTGAGATGGCAGGCGAACACGGGCAGTGGTGGAAATCCAGCTACTACGAAGCCGCAGCGCGAGTCCCGCTAATCATATCGGACAGGCAGCTCCAGCAATCACACGGCGCACGCATAACAGCACCTGTCGAGCTAAACGATCTCTTCCCGACGTTATGCGCCAGAGCAGGCATCCCTATCCCTGCAGGTTTGGATGGCGATGATCTAACGAATCTTATGTCGGGGGACACCGAAAGTTGGCGCGACACCGCAATCACCGAATACTGGGCAAATCAGACGACAGGTCCAATGCGTATGCTCCGAACCCCGCGCTATAAGTATGTCGCCTTCCCTGAAGATGAATCCATCCTCTTCGATCTGGAGACAGACCCAGATGAGTTTGAGAACCTATCAGGACAAGAAGAATATAAGGAATTAGAAGCGGCCCTTCACGCGCAGCTCATGGATGGCTTCTCATGGGAATCTGTCGCTGAACAGATGGCAGCAGATAAAGTCCGAAGCCAAGATTTCAAGGAGCCGTGGGGCAGAGGCACCCCCAATCAGTACACACTACCTGATGGACGGATCGTTGATGCGGAAACCTGTCTCTATCAGCCTTCGCTAAGAGACGAGGATTGAGAAGAACGTTTGAACCTATAACAAGAATGGGAGACACCTACACGCTTGGCTGCTAACACTTTTAAGAACAATTTTGGAGGAACTAGCAGGGTACACCCCAAAATTAGATTCCCTGCTATTCTCGTGGGGCTGCTCTTAGTAGGCGCAATGTGCGCAATTACACCCTACAACAACTATTTCCTACAAAATACCAAAATTGCAGGCAATCATCTCCCTGTCGGTTCAATCTTCGGACTCCTCATTCTGGTCTTTCTCGTCAATGTACCGTTGCGGAAGTTCATGCGGAGCAAGCGTTTTGCCTTCTCCGCACTCGAATTGACGGTTATTTGGATGATGTTAATCGTGGCGGTCGGCATTCCATCAATGGGGTTGCTGCAATTTCTGCTGCCCTCCCTTGTCGCTCTTCGATACTTCGCAACGACCGAAAACGATTGGTCCGAAACGCTCCACCCGCACATTCCAGAGTGGCTCGTTGTCACTGATGCTCGGGCTGTAACAGATTTCTATGAAGGAATCTCTGCAGGTGAAAGTGTGCCCTGGGTGTTCTGGATCAAACCGTTGCTCGTTTGGGGACTTTTCGTCCTCGTCTTCTATTTTACAATGCTCTGCCTCTCAACAATCCTCCGAAAGCAGTGGGTAGAACGTGAGCGTTTTTCGTTTCCCCTAATTCAAATTCCGATACAACTCGCTGCGGAACCCGCACGCGGTACACTTCTCAACACCTTTTTCAAAAGCAGACTCCTTTGGGCGGGGATGGCACTGCCTGTGGTGCTGCACCTAATCAACGGATTGCACGCGCATTTTCCAAAGGTGCCAGAAATTCCACTGATTTATAATATCTACACCGTCTTTACTGAAAAACCGTGGCATACACTCGGATGGTGGCCCGCGATGCGGTTCGTCATCTATTTTTCAGTTATCGGGATCGCTTCTTTACTGACACTTGAAGTCTCATTCAGCCTCTGGTTCTTCTACCTCTTTTTCAAACTCCAATATATCATCATGAATGCGATGGGACTGAACATCGGTCCGTGGATTAGCTGTAGCCGTCAAGTGATGGGCGGGTATCTCATCTTTGTCCCTGCTGTTTTCTGGATCGGGCGTGAACATATTGCAACAATCTTTAGGAAAACCTTTGGTCTCGGGCATGCAAGGACAACCTCCACTGCTTTGGCGCGGCAACCGATAGACGACTCCAACGAACCTGTATCGTATCGTATCGCACTGCTCGGATTTCTTTTCGGGTTCATCACCTTAGTGATATTTTTAGCTATCGCAGGTATAACAACATGGGTTGCGGTCGTGACGCTGCTCTCTATCTTTATCACCTCTATTGTCCTGTCTTGGATGGTCGTTAACGGCGGATTGTTGCTCGTCCAGGCTCCTTTTTTTCCTTCAGAATACATTGATATTACCTTGGGTTCCAATGCGTTGGGGCATAAGAGTCTCGCAATTCTAAGTTTCCAACGCACGTTTCTACGTGATTGGGGCGAGTTTATGATGCCGAATTTCCTGCACAGTTTCAAGGCAGCGGATGAGGTGAAACTCGCACGCCGACGCGTTGTGCCGATTTTGGGCATCGCAATTGTCGCCGCAATTCTTATCTCTGTTTATGCCTCATTGACGCTGATTTACGACAAAGGTGCGCTGTTTTTACAGAGTTGGTCCTTCGTCGTCGCGCCGCGTAACTATTTTCAACGGATGAACAATCTCATCCAATTCCCTATCGAGACGAAGTGGGGCGAGGTCTACAGTATGATTGCTGGCGCGGGGTTTACTGGCTTTATGCTCTGGATGCGACAGAACTTCGTCTGGTGGTCCTTACATCCGATCGGCTATCTTTTGGGAGCAACGTATCCGCCGTTCCACCTCTGGTCGTCAATTCTAATTGGGTGGTTCATTAAATACATGGCACTGAAATTTGGTGGTGCCTCGACATATCGAAAGATTCGACCAATCGCGTTCGGCTTAATTTTCGGTGAATATGTGATGGTTGCACTATGGATGATAGTCGGGATGTTCACAGGCATCGGTTATTTCGCACTACCATCGTGACCTATAAGCTATCGCAACGACACCTACCCAATCTTTTGAAGGAATTACATCATGCACGCCAATGAAAATAATCTCACGGCTATGTGGAAAGAACGGGCAAAAACCCAACATACTGTTACTGGAATCCGGACATGGCACGTTAATCTGAACCCTCGCGCAATGCCCGGTTTAGGATTTACCAAAGGACAGTGGCAGAAACCTGCGACCCAGACAGCGCACGTTGACTGGCGTGGTCCCTTCGCAACGCAAGCAGGGGCGTTAATCGTAGAAATAACGACCGATAAGGGCTTGAAAGGGTACGGCCTCGGCGGTGGCGGACTTGCTGGCGCGTTGGTTATTGAAAAACACCTTCAGCACTTCGTTATCGGACGCGATCCCCTTGATGTTGAGGAGATATGGGAACATCTGTATCATATCACCTCAATTTACGGACGGCGCGGTTTGGTGATTTACGCATTGAGCGGTATAGAACTCGCACTCGTTGATTTGTGTGGAAAAATTGTAGACGCGCCTGTTTACGGTCTCGTAACAGAGACGCCGTGCCTTAAAATTCCGGCTTATGCAACAGGTGCAGATGTCGGTTATTACGCAGAGAACGGATTCGCCGCTTGCAAGCTACCGCTCCGCAATGGACTCGCCGAAGGTGAAGATGGATTCACAGAAAACGTTGAGATGATACACGCTGCGCGGGATGCTATCGGGACAGAGGTGGAACTGATGGCAGACATCTATCTCCGTTGGAATGTAGACTACACGCTCCGTTTTGCCGAGGAAGCCTCTAATGTCCGTCTCAAATGGATTGAGGAACCTATCCCACTTGACGACTATGCAGGCATGGCACAACTCGTCCAAAATGTCCAATCGACTTGGATCGTTTCTGGTGAACATGAATTCACGCGATACGGGTTTCGTGAGTTGTTACGTTGGAAAGCAGCGGATATGATTCAACCCGACATTAGTTGGGCGGGTGGTTTCACGGAATGTCTGCGGATTGCCAACGAAGCCGCTGAACTCAATATCCCAACATGGTTGCATCAAGCGGGAACACCGTGGGGCTTACATCTCACAGCATGTCTCCCGATGCCGTGTATGGCAGAGACCTTCGGTCCCTCCCGCGATGGCGTTGAAAACGAACTCTATCGCCGTTTACGACCTGTGCCTCACGATGGGTTTTTCACTCTCAACGATGCATCGGGGTTCGGTGTAGACTTGGACGAAGCGTTGTTAGAAGCATACACAGTTGATCGGTTGTAGAGTAGATAAATTGACCCCCGATGCAACATGGGCGCTTATTAATGCTGACATCCCCACTGGACAGTACCGAGTACCTATGGCAGAGCACCAAGGCACTCTCTATACTGTCTCCGTTGATGAGGCACTCGCCTCAGAAGATGGTGGTGAAACGTGGAACACCCTTGGAACGCGTCCGAAAGGGACCGCAAATGGACTCATCGTCACAACGGCAATCCAAAAACACGATCCGAAAGCACCTGTAACGCTGTATCTTGCCCTTCAAGAGAAGGGGATTTTTCGATCGACTGATGTCGGTCAGCACTGGACACCTTTATAGTAAAGCCCATAATTATTTAGACGCGCGGTTGACCGTAGGGGCTGGGTAACCCAGCCCCTACGAGTGGGTAACGTTATCGTGGAGTGTCAACTTATTTTCGTGCTTTACTATAAACGGATTAGCAGGGAAACGGATTTATACAGGCACTGCAATAGGAGACACCCTATTCGCTGGCACAAACCAAGGGCTCTATCGCTTCAGTTCAAGGAACTGGCAACGATTGCTCACCGACGCATCCGGTGCTGTTTACGCTTTGACCGTCGACAGAAACCACCTCTATGTTGGAACGGGACCTGATATCATCGTCTCGGAATCCACTGGATTGTTCCCAAAATCGACCCCTGAAACACAAAAAAAAAGGTTTTCCACTCAGCAGATTGGGGGAGACCTTGTCCAGTCAAGTGATGGCGGTGAAACTTGGGAAAGTGTTCGCTTCAATGCTCAGAAGCACACACCCGAATTAGATACCGATTTTTATAATAACATAAGGTTAACAATTGCCGATAATCTCCTCTATGTCATTTCGGTTCAGGAGGGCAAACCGAGTATTTGTGATGCACTCCCGACGCATAAATGCGTGGGCTTCTTTTGGAAGACCAGCCTCCCACAAGGCATACTGGCAGCGTTTTGTTCCTTATAGGAACTCCAACGGCATAAGTCCCCTGAGGGTGACCTGTTAACCGAAGGGACGCGGTTGATGCAAGCAACCGCGGGGCGCACCACAGACCCAACTACAGGGAAAGTTTTTAGTTGTGGAATTCCCTGATACGCGACTGCCCAATTGACATGTGTCGCGAAAGCGTAAAGTGCTTTAATCTGTGTTTAGGTGATATACACCATTTTAGGTATATCTGTATCTAAATCGGAGTTTCCACTAAACCACTAAAATCCTCTATGCTATTTGGACGGGGAGCCACTCCACGAAGGTTCGTAAAGATAGCATTGGCTCCCACTAATGGATACTCTAATTATACCGCATTTTTACCGTGTTTGTCAATTCACACATCCACTGCAGGTAATGAACTTATCCCAATACACGGTGTTCCCGCTTTTAAAAATGATGACCCTTCCGCATCACATGCGTTGCGTCTATATAGAAAAAAACGCACGGAAATTGGAGACTTTGCTGTCGGTGACGGGACATTTTACGCTAAATACGGGGGGCGGCTTTTCAAATGGAAACTCGGCAATCCCGAATGGATAGACACAGGATTAGTCGGTATTGATTCGGGATCTGCTTTGGCTGTTTCAGGTAAAACCGTTTACGCCGGTAAGTCGAATGGAAAATTGCTTCACTTCTTTAAGGGTAAGGCTTTATACGCCAGTAAGCCAAATGGAAAAGTGTTTAAACCCCGTGATGCTAAAACCTGCTACGCCAATAAGCCGAATGCTCAATTGTTTCAATCCGTTGATGGCGGAGACAGTTGGAAAGACATCACGTCAACGCTGCCGATCTCCATTGTGTATTTCAAGGAGATTACCTTCGCAGGTTCAACGATTTGTATCGCAACCGACAAAGGGGTTTTGATCTCACAAACTGGAGAACACTGGCGGATCATCAGCAATGAAACCGCAATACCCACCGTCATAAACAGATTCACTGCAGACAGCACTACAATCTACCGTGTCGGCGATAGCGGTGCCTACCGCTTAGATGCTCACAACAAATGGAAACCGCTTTCCTCAGAGGTCCCCAGCGAAATTCACTCCTTCGTTACCAGCAACGATCGACTTTACGTTGGAACCCGCGATCAAGGCATGTTCCACATCTCGCTTGAGGAGAATAACTGATGCGTTTTAGACACTATCTTCCAATATTAACCCAAGTTGCTACCAACGGATTTTGGGGTTTTTGCTTGGGTATTTCTGCGTATTGTAGCACAGTTTTTCGGACACTTTCTTCACCCCGTAGGGGTGCTATGTCTATAGAAAACGGTATATTCAAGCGACCGCACCCCGTAGGGGTGCTATGTCTCTAAACAAGTGGCAACTTGCGTTTTAGGTACTGCCACTTGAGTGACACAATTTCGCTGTTAAGTATTGCCGAACTTATGAGGGAGGCTCCCGTCTTGCCCGACATCCTCCCTCTCCTTTCCGTTCATACCGAGCCCAGTCAACATAATATCATCGTTTGCCCTGCCGCTGCAATCGTGGTGCACATAGACGACATCATTGATGATGATACGCCGGTTGTCCGGGAACTTGCTGACTAAATCGCTGCCCCTGAAGGACCTACCATCGTAACTTCTGTGTAAAACGGTCCGTCCCTCGCTTTCGATATAGACCTCGTTGAGTTCGCCGCCGTTCGGCTCATCAATGTCGGGATCCAAGACGCGAAGACAGTGGAAGGTGTTTTCGCCGATCGTTACGTCATAGGTGCCTGCTCCCAGTCCTTGGGCATCGGTAAGTCTATAGGAGCCATCGGATTGGCGTTGATAACGTCCATTGTCAACGATGTGTCTGCGGGTCATCGCGCCACCCCATTGGTCTTCAAAGAAATCTGTGCCTACTGCATCGAAAATCTTTCTGCCATCTTCTAATGTCATGGAGATAGCAACCCACCTTGCGCAGTGTTTCTCTAAGGCGGCGTACATCAATTCAGGTCCGGTTGGCCAATCCTCTCGAACTGCCCACTCTTTTACCCGAAGTTCAACACAATCAATATCTTGCACTGTAGCAGGTGCTGTAGCGATAATTTCTTTCACTTCGGCGAGTTCCAACGTCAGGGCATCGTACGATGCCGAAAAATGGTGCTCGCCCATTTGAGGGATAGTGAACCACCATTGCAGTTCCGGACAGTCAACTTCGGTGATACGATCATCGCTTTCGACAATCTTCACGTCCGGTCGCTGTTGTGGGAACGGGTGTTTTAGAATTTCATTTGTTTGGGTCTGTTTTGTATCCATGTCATGAATCCTCCTGTAGTTCGGATATTCTGAGAAGATTCAATCCGTGTTGTGGAATTAAATTCAGAAAATATCGAATCGCGGCTTTAGGTGGGTTTCGGACACCAGCGGTTTCAGATGAATGGCAGCTCATACACAATTGAATTAACGCTGTGCTTCCGGATGTTTTTCCTTCATCCGTTTAACAGCATCCAGTTTCGTCTGTTGCCAATCAGTCCAGTCTTTCCCGCCTTCATACCGGACAACATCGTGGATGGTTGCGCGCGGTTGATAGGTAATGTAGTTCCCGGTGTGCCATGCGAGATTCCGATAAACCATAAAATCTCCCGGTCCCAGATGCACCTGCACTGCTCCGGGGAACTGCCTACAATGTTCTAAGCAGTACCGTTCTGCTTCAGCATTAGACTGCCCTTCAGCAGGTTTTCGCAGTTTTGGATCCTTTGTGGATTGCTCTTCACCCGGCATGTCCCACTGCCGTAGATGACTGCCGGGGACGAACCATGTACAAGAATCCGCGTAAATCGCACAGTTGACCTGATTGAAGTGCCGCAGGTCGTACCAGACTTCCGCTAACTTGGCATTGACAGTTTCATCGCGTGCTTCAAGCGGTACCTCAACAACACCGTCTCGATGCCAACCGATATGCCATGGATACTCAAGCGGCTCAACGAGGAGTCCCATGATGTCAACGTGACCATGCGTGTAGTCAGCACCGAGCAATTTTTCGATAGCGTCGCGGAGTTCCGGCAATTCTGTGTAGTCATAGAAAGGTTTCAGGTCTAATTCATCACCGTAATTCGATAACGGTTGGATGCGTTGTGTCTGAGGTCCGTTGAGTTTATGTGCAAGATCGCGCGCCTTCTCTGCCTCACGGCGTAAATCGGTGAGCAACAACGGTGGCACAATCCCGCGAAGAATCAGATAACCTTGCGAAAGGTATTCGTTTACCATTGAATCCTGAAATTGAAATGCCATTGTGTATGCTATTTGCTGTCTAAACAAATCCTCATTGTAGCACAAACTTTTAGTTTGTAGCACTCTCAAGGACCATGAAGGCATTAGGAAGTATTTGAGAGTGTCTTCTTAATTTTAATATAATTCTAAACTTTGCTATAGTTTAGTTTAACCTCAATTTCGGGGACGTATGAGATCGATTCGGCGCAACGCAATATCTATGAGCAACAGACAGAGTGCCGTGATGAGAAACGGTCTCCAGAGATGAATCCGAAGCATCACTGGGTCTTCAGGTGAGCGAAATGCGTCCTCCACGGAAGCGTTGAATTTCCCGCCAGATGTTGTCGAGAGTTGGCTCAACAGTGATTCATCTGCGTTATGAACAACATATTCTTCAGGATAGGAGACTACGGTTCCCGTCACTTGCGTGTTGACGATTTCACCTGCCTGTTTTTGCATGATGTTAACGAAATAGGGTCCCACATCTTTTGTCGGGAAATCGAGTTCGTAATGCCCTGGGGCGCTCTGTGTAACAGCGAGTTGCTGCTTTTTGAGATTGGGGCCGATGAGAGAGATGTCGCTGTCCAATTCGTTCAGGAATTCCCCAGTTTCCCCAAGCGCATCAATGCCAAGATAAGCAGTGCCTTTTTCTTTCGTAATTTCCGCTTGAAAATTGCTGAGCGTCGTTTTTCGCATCGTGTCGCGAACGAGTTGCGCCCAGAACTTACCGTATCCGGGCCATTCCAGCCAATCGGCAGCCCAGCGTGCTTTCGCATCGGAGGTGAAAGCGGTAGACTTGCCCAACCCATATTGCCAACTCGCAAGCAGCGGATCTCCCCGGTCTGAGACAAGGAAGGTTTCGGCAGTGGGACGCGGTTGTGTAGCAACATAACCGAGTAGGAAGGGCGCGAGTTCCAAATCAATTCCGCTCAAGACTTGGGTCGGCTTGATCTGTTGTGGTATAAAAGGTTCATCAATGATTGCCGATTTAGATGCCGTGACGGTCTCTTTCGCGAAGATCTGAGGGACGTTATACGGGTCTTGGGTAAAGTATTCACGACCACCACCCCAATTCGCGAGATTACCAAGCATGTTCATATCAGCACCGCTGCCGATACCAACTGTTGAGATTGTGATACTCTCACTGTGCATGGAATTTGCAATACCGTACCAGTCCCCCGGCGTAGAGTGTCCGTCACTAAGAACAATGACATGCTTGAGTTTAGCGGTCGTCTCTGTCAGCGCAAAGTACGCTTGTTCGAGCGCAGGATAGAGGTTCGTGCCACCACCCGCAACAATCGAACCGATCTGGTCTGAGAGGTACTGCTTATCAGAAGCATCGTGCATCTCCGCAATCCAGAACGGGGACCCATCAAAAGCAATAACCCCAATCTTATCAAGTTGTCCGAGCAGCTCTACCGATGCTCGCGCCGCCTCTTTTGCCAACTCAATCTTGATACCCCCCATACTGCCTGATTTATCAATGACCAGCACAATTGCCAGAGACGGTGTCTCCTTTTTCTTTTCCGTATCGGTACGAACAGGTAAAATCGCTTCGATTGGCGTTTTGTAGTAGCCACCAAGTCCGAAACTGTTTTCGCCGCCGAGCATCATGAAACCGCCGCCGAGGTCCTGAACATAAGTGCGGATGAGATCCATCTGCTTTTCGGTGAGACGATTCGCAGAAACATCACTAAAAATAATGAGTTCATAATTTTGTAAGTCAGCAAGTTCATTCGGAACACCCAATCCGTTGCGAACATCCACACGGATCTTAGCATCTTCGAGGACTCTTGTCAGATAACGCGCTTGCGACTCGTTTTCGTCAATGAGGAGGACTTTCGGTTTGCCAGTAACGGACACTATACCAAGCGCACGATTATTATCATAGCGTGTGTCTTTCGTCGTCCGGCAGATCGCATCGTAGGTGAGGGTGCCGCTCTCCTCAGCAGTCTCGGTAAAGATCACGCGGTTTTCACCCGCTTCAAGCCGAGCCTCCTGTTTCGCTACCTCAAATTTGTTCTTGAAGAGGCGGACCTCTGCTACGTCTTCATGGTTGCTGTGGATGATAACTTCTACATTGAACGGGGCACCCTGTTTGACTTGTGCTGGCATATCAAGCCGCTGAACCATAACTTCCGGTTCATCGCTCGGATGTATTGGGACCGTATCGATCTGTATCCCAAAATCTTTTCCGCGAAGTGCCGTATGAATTGCCTCGCCTTGTGTTTCAACCCCATCTGTGATGAGAACAATACGTTTGTTCGCATTTGCTGGAAACATGCCCCAAGCCGTTTCAATCGCCTGCGCTATATTTGTTGTATCACCCGCATCTTCATCTGTATCCAGCCACGATTTCTTGATTTCAGCAAGTTCCAATTCCGCGTCAGATTCAGCTTCACTCTCCGATAATGCTTGAATTATTTCTGCCTTGTCCGTAAATGCGATAAGACCGGCTTCTTGGTTCCCGCCTTGTAATTTCAGTGCCTCGTTGAGATAATCTGTCGCCTTTGTCAATCCATCATCTGAGATGCTATCTGAGATGTCTGCCAGAAACATAACCGCTAATTTGTCATCGGTTTTCAGGTACTGGACATCCGCAACACTCAGAATCAGCAGCAGGACAATGATAATGCGAGTAATTAGGCTAATCACGCGCTGCGTTCTCGACAGATCTACCAGACTGCGCCGAAAACCGTAATAAAGCAGCGGGAGGAGTAGTAGAAGTAGAAGTAAGAGAGGTCGTGTAATTTCCATAATTTTATCTCGCTAATACTGTTATCACCATTTATAGTATCATGCCGTCCGGCTGTGTGTCAAGCGGTTTGCAGAGACTGCTACTATATTTAGGTTGGCATAGCAGTAGTGTTCGCCTGTATTTCAATATCAAATCCTTCTTTTCGGATCCGCAGGTCAAAGTATAGCAGCGTAATGCCGATGACCCAAATTGGATAGATGAAAGTGGCAACGATGACATTGAACCACCACATAATCAGGGAAAAGAGCGGATTAATGCTATCAAAGCGAAGGATCACTATCCTTTTAAGAATGTCTATAAGCGTTGTTTCATCTGTCCCTGTTGTTAAGGTAAGGATGAAGCCAGTCATAACAGCGATGATATACTGAATTGTGCTACTTAACACGCCGAAAGAAGTTAATAGACCCCAGACCCGCCACCAGCTACCACGAGTGAGTGCACTGCTCCTTTCAAAAGCGGGGCGAATGAAAGGTTTCTCAATTAGAACCGCAGCGGGGGCGAACAGCCAACGCACGGCAAAGTAAATTGAGAAAGGCGCGAACACTAAAGGAATGAGGCCGATCCATATATATCCATGTCTCGTCACCCAAGGTATTAAACTTTGAGTGATGCTCTCCCAATTCATCGGGAGATCAATTGCGAAAGGCGCAGAAACCAACCTAATGAAAATAGTCCACTCTAACATTAATATAGAAGACTCCGTAGACTCCCTAATATCCGCCCCAGGCTCCCAAACATCCGCATACCCCGCATAATAAAATATAGGAAATATGGAAACAGCGCGGGGTATCACAAAAACTAAGCTCCATGGAAGGAGAGACCCTAACATCTGCCAGAACCGGTGTCCGGTTTGCTGCAAGGCATCGCGGCTTGTGATATGCTTGCCTAAATAGATTGTAGATGTCGCGGCGATTATTCCGCCCATGCTGATTAAACCAAAAGGTATGTCAACGAACTCTGTTACCAAGTTTCTTACAGGAACATTTGGGAGAAAAAGCCATAATAAATATACCACTAAATGTCCGCAAAAATGGAGGCTGATAATCCCTAAAAACAGCCGAAAATGCTTCCGATAAAGACTGAAGGTTGTATCCAGAATCTCGCTGAACCCCATCGGTTGAAGTATAGAAGTATTACTGTTGTTGGCTTGTACTGTATCGGTTAGACTTAGCATATTTTTCTTCTTACTTTGATTGCCTATATTTTCTTCCTTTACAGTTACCATCGTCCTGCGCCAATTCGGGCGCGTTGGCATTCGTGGTATGCTATGCATGCTTCGCTAAGCGCATGCCATGCCTGACTATTATTCTCTAACAACTCGGTTATAGTGGTAAGTAGCGTGTGAACGGTTGCCTCTGATAGGTGTAAAGGTGCTTTTTCTTCATTAAGGCGTTGAATCTTTTCGGTAAGTCCCTGCATCTCTTGGCGTACCCTTGTGAGAACGACAATCAGTTTAGCGTTGGCTTTAATGTTCGCGTCAATACCAAGCAGGAGAGAACCACAGCACCTACCACTTTTAGATTCCTGCTGTTCATCACCATCTCTCCTCATCAGGTAGCGTCTGGGCAGCGGATTATATTATACGACTTTAGTCAATCCTTCTACGTTGATATAAGAACCATTCAAAAACACTCAATCCAACAGCGAGGAATACCAAGTAAACCCAAGGTGGATAGCGTAAAAGCGCGGCACTGCTCTGGGCTACAGATGCCTTTGTCAGGTCTTCAACTGCCGGGTCGGCACCGATGTGTGATTCTGTTGCATCGGCGAGGTTAACCGCCCATACCGTTCCGCTATTATCTTTTGTAGGATCGGATACCTCTGATGGTGGTTGTTCTTCTTCTGATGTAGAATCCACTGCTTCCGATATTTTCAGTTCGTAGAAACCTGCACGCTGCGTCTGCTCAAAAAGCAGCTCATCCCCTTCAACGGGGAGTTCCCACGTTTGGTCTCCAGGTCCCGTGATTTTTACAAGTTTTGGGGGGCTTTCGGGTGAATCAGTTTCTGTCTTTAATTCCGGTTGCGAGATTGCATCTATCGATTCAATCTGCTGTTTTAAGACTTCTCCCGTATGGAGGTGATATTCCAGAATTTCAGAACGCTGTTGGAACCACTGGATGGTATTCGCTATAATTACCGGAAAGGCGATGCGTAACGGCAGATCGGATTCCAAGATATTGATAGCAGCAAAGACAATTTTTCGGTTCGGCTTAACGTCAATGAATAATACAGGCGATTCAAATGAACGGGCAAGCACCTGCGCCGTGGACGGTGGCGTGACCTCATACGCTGTACCGATTTGGACATTCTCCAGATGAACGTGCTGTAGAATAGGATGTGTCCGTTCCCAATCCGTAATAATCGGTGTCTCCAACGCTGCACCGATATTCCATTTCAATTCAGGGTTAGGCGTTTCTGACGAATCAACAGCAGGTGGATAGATAAACATATAATTCCCATCACCGAGGGTAGGTGGACTGTACCGGTCAAAGATAACAACTTGATAATTCTTTTTCCCTTGCGAATTAGCACTTTCAGGAAGGACATCGGTTTCATATTCCGTTGGTGTGAGGACAGTCAACTGGAGCTGTTCATCAACAGCGAGTGCTTTTTGGAGGAACGGGTTGTCTGCTGTCACCAGCAAAACAGGGATAAGATCACGTTTCGGAAGTGTGGCGTAAGCAATGTTGTCTGAGACCAGTGGGTCTTGAATATCAAGCACAGCTTTGAGTTTGCCACCTTCAAACGCAAAATTGCTGAAAATCTCGGACTTACTTTCACCAGGGGCGAGCGTATAAGGACGGACATCAAAGAGGTTCTCATCGAAATAGAGTTCAACGTTGAATTTTTTCTCTTCCTCTGAGGCATTGACGACGCGCAGCAGTGTTTGGTAATCGAAAGCGTTAACGAGACTCTTTCGGACACGAAACTTTGTAATACCAACATTGTCGTTCGCTTTTCCTATCTGTATCAAATGCTGTTTGACTTCCGGGGCAGGTGCTTCGGTATCTGTGTCCTGTTCCGGTTTGCTTTTAAGCTTCGCGAGCAATGTTTCTGAAACAGACTGAAAATCGCTGAAGATAACAACTTCAGGATTAGGCTTTGTTTGGGCAATAGCATAAGCTAAATCATAAGCGGGTTCAAGGTTGGTGCTGATGTCGGTCGGTTGGATCGCATGGATCGCTTCTCGCAGTGATTTCTGGTGATTCGTAAACGGGATGTGAATGATAGGGCGTGTATGGGAACTGATTATCGTCATTTCGTCCATGAAACGGAGACCATCTACGCTTCGCAGGGCACTCTCTTTCGCAACCTCTAACCGCGTGCGTTCGTCAGTTTCTGCTTCAATCGCGTTCATGCTCGCTGACTGGTCAATAATCAAAACCAGTTGCCGAGCAGATTTCGTTATGAAAGCGAACTGCGGACGCGCGATCGAAAGCACTAAGAGTGTCAAAAATAGAAGTTGCAGCAACAGCGATAGGAGGTGCTTCAGTCTCTGGAACAGCGAGGTCGTCTGCCGTTCTCTGAAAAGTTCCTCCCAGAACATCAGTGTAGAAATCGGTTCGCGACGCCGACGCAATCTAAGGATATATAGCGCGACAATCGGAATAGCCAACCCAAATAGCAAGAGCGAGGTCGGAGATAAAAAATTCATAGTTTAAGAGACGAAACCACCCATCCTAAAGATGCGTAAAATAAGTTCCTCGAAAGGCGATTCTGTCGTCGTCCGTACAAGGCTGATTTCACGTTGCGTGCAGTATAAATCCATGTCGTCGCAATATTTTTGGAACAGTGCTTGATACCGCTTGAGATGATTTTCGTTGATAGTGACTTGACGCAGCTGATTTGTTTCAACATCGACGAGATGGTAGTCACCAAGTAGATCAGGGGCGACTTCTTTCTGATCAATGATATGGATCACGAAGAGCTCATGCTTTTGAAATTTCAACACGTTCAGTCCGTTGGTAAATCCGCTCGGATCAAAGAGATCAGAAATTAGGACGACGAGACCACGACGTTTGGTCGTATGAACGAAGTTGTGGAACGCGGTTTCCAAATCTGTTTCCCCGGTACCATTGATTTGATCAAGAAACTCAAGCACGGTAAAGATTTTACCTTTGCCGCGTTCTGTTGGAAGTCGCTCCGCTCCTGTGTTATTGAAGGTCGTAATGCTGATCCGGTCAAGGTTGGATAGACCGATATAGGCGAGCGCAGCGGCGACACGCTTCGCATAAATCAGTTTTGGCAGTTCGCCATAGGTCATGGACTGGCTGGCATCGACGAGGAAGTAGATGTGCAGATCTTCGCGTTCTTCATAAAGCTTTAGCAAAAGTTCATCCAAGCGTGCGAAAGCGTTCCAATCAATGTAACGGAAATCGTCGCCTGCGGTATAGTTACGGTAATCGGCGAATTCGACACTGACACCGCGGCGTGGACTACGGCGTTCCGCCTTGATACGTCCGGCAAAAATCTTTTTCGAGACGATATAGAGATATTCAAGTTTTTTGAGGAATTCGCTGTCGAAAGCGGACTGTGTATCGTTCATCATTCAATCTCTTCCAACAGATGCTGGATGATGTCGTCTGGGTCAATCCCTTCTGCCTCGCCTTCAAAGCTAAGGATGAGACGATGCCGCAAACTCGGTAGGGCGATGGCTTGAATATCCTCACGAGCGACGTTGTATCTGCCATCAAGAATTGCCCGAACCTTTCCGCCGAGAATCAACGCTTGCGCACCACGCGGACTCGAACCGTAGCGAACATATTTTTTCGTCAGTTCCGGCGCATCTTCTGCTTCGGGGTGTGTACCCAGCACAATTCGCAAAGCGTACCTGCCTACATCTTCAGCAATGAGGATATCACGGACAATCTGTTCCAATGCGTTAATCTGTGCGCCGTCACAAACTTTATCCACGGACGGCATTTCGCGCCGCGTTGTCCGTTCCATAACGAGATCGAGTTCGTCGAGGCTTGGGTATTCGACCTTGAGTTTAAAGAAGAAGCGGTCGAGTTGCGCTTCAGGCAACGGATAGGTGCCTTCCATTTCCAACGGATTTTGCGTCGCCATCACAAAGAAAGGCAATTTGAGGTCCCGCTGCTGGCCGGCAACAGTCACGGATTTTTCCTGCATCGCTTCTAACAAGGCAGACTGTGTTTTGGGGGTCGCACGGTTGATTTCATCGGCGAGAATAAGATTGGCAAATACGGGACCCTGTTGAAATTCAAAGAACTTCCGTCCGGCCTCATCCTCAGCGACAACAGTGGTGCCGATGATGTCTGCCGGCATCAGGTCTGGTGTGAATTGGATTCGGGCAAATTTGAGGTCTAACACCTCATGCAATGTCCGGATAAGCAGGGTTTTACCCAAGCCGGGGACACCTTCTAACAGCGCGTGTCCACCCGTCATGAGACAGATGAGAACCCCTTCGATAATTTCTTTTTGCCCGACGATTTGTTTGGATATTTCTTGTTGTATTTTTAGGAAAGTCTCGCGAAATTCTTCATATTTTTCTTCAGCGTGTTCGGACATATTGCTCCCTACCGTTTGGCAAAGAAGCCGAGTTATGGCAACTCGGCTTCTCTATCACTTCGTTCTACTCATCACTCGGTTTGATCGACTCGAAATAGCGTTTCACGTAGAACTTGTAACCCAAAGGAATTTGCTCTTCGGTCAGAGCATCCTCTGAAAGTTTCTGATACTTCGTGTACGCATCTTTGTAACTGACAGCGGATTGCTGCCCCTCGGCTGATGTCTTAGAGGTTTGAACGGTAGAACTGCCTTCGCCCTGGACACCCGTAATCTGTTCAAGGTTGAGCGTAGAGTCAAGTGATGTGAATTGACCGAGTTGCCCCTTAGAAGTCCCTTTTCCTATACGCTTACTCGGATTTTGGCTCAGGGCATTGGTTAACCCTGTATTGTTGTTTTGGCACACACCAGCAATACCTGCCTTGCACGCTTCGCATTCCGAGAGCAATTTTGCCAACTGTAGATTGCGTTTCTTGAGCAGTGCAAGATTCCGCATCTTTTTGCTTGATGCGCGGAGCCGTGTTTGCGCGCCTTCGACATCGTCGTTGGCTAAGCCTTCACCCGCGCCGGACAACTCTGTACCGAGTCCATCAAGATCGGTGCCTTGTAGGCTCTTGCCACCACGTTTCAACTCATCGGAAATATTTTGGCGTTTCTCCTTCTCGAATTCCGGCAGCTTTTTCGTCACTTGCTCCAGTTTTGCCGCTGCCTGTTGATAATCACCGCGTTTCAGCTGCTGTCCAAATTCGCCTAAATATGGGTTGCCAATGAACTGTTGCCCTAACCCGCTCATGAGCGATTCCTGCTGCGCCATTTTCTGGGGGTTAACTTTCGTCTTCAACAGTGCGCTCAATTCCGTCATGCGGGCGAGTGCTTCCTTCGGCGCAATCTGAGGTTTTTTCAAGGCAAGTGCTCGTTTCTCAATCTCTTTCAAGAGTTCTTCAAGCTCTGGGTCTTCGTTCTGATCGGCTTCCTTTTTTGCCTTTTCAATCTCTTTCAAGAGTGTATCAGCCTCCGCAGCGATCTGCGGTGAGAAATCAATCTCTGTTGAGGTGGCGGACGGTGCGAAAAATTCGACGAACGAAAAACCGACGAGAAATATGGCGACGAGCACAATAAATTTGGTCTCGCGTGGGACAGCATACCGCGCGACCTGATTCACTGGAACCGCTTGTAGTCTTTTGGTTGTATCTTGAAGTTGAAGAGCCGTCAAGGTTTCGCTGGTCTGGTGTTGAATCTGTTCTAAACCACTTATAACGCGGTCTTTGAGGGACGCGTCTGTGTCAATAGTCCGTGCTGCTTCTTCGAGACTCACAGGGCGCAAGAGACGGAATACTAAGGCAGCAGCGGCGATGCCGAGTGCCACCCAGAGAAAAACCAGAGGTGGGATATTAAAGGATGTGACGCTGTCAGCGATGACGAACGGGACACACATCAAGAATCCGTAGAAGAGGAATATCGCTAACGTTTGGAAGTAGCGTTGGATGTTCAGTCGCTGTCGGACGCGCTGGATCTTTTCAAGAATCAATTTTTCTTCCATGAAATCTGCTCCTTTTGTAAAAGTATCCGAATGACCATTTCAGTAGTTACTGTGTGCTTGCCACCAATTATAACAAAGGCTTTGCGCAATGTCAAGACATTTTTGTGGGAAACCAGAGCGATTCAGTTTTAAAAATTGACTTCATATATGGGTATACTTTCCTCTGTAGGAGCGAGCTGTGCTCGCGATCTTGTGGAAAAAACCTTACCATCTGTAAACGAAAACCAAAATCACAACCGAAAACTAAATCATCCTGTGTGGGAAACTCTCTAATAAAACTTTATGGTGTTACTTATGGTGACGCACTTTAAGGCTGAAAAGGGTGCATTATTTTGCTAGTGTTCTGTCCACATTCAAATGATGGATAGAATTTTTCGTAGGGGCGGGGTTTCCCCGCCCGATGTATCAATCATTTATGACTTGACGAAGCACTAGGCCTATAATTTTCAAATCATCAAACGGTTTTCCATCGGTGTCAGTAATCCGCAGGTAGAATCCCCAGCTCGATGTTTCATTGCACACTTTGACGAGAATGCTGTCTTTATAATACCATTGTATAACGCAAATTGCCACCTTTGTAGCATGATGCACATAGCCATTCAATTCTCGATTTTTTAGTCCAATTTTGGACCCCAGACCCGGTAGGTGCGGTTTCCCAACCGCTTCATAAGCGTCAATTTTAGAAAAATAACTGTCTCAGACCCAGGTCCGGTAGGTTCGGTTTCCCAACCGAACCGGATACTCCTCGGAAACCTTGAAAACTTCAAACCCCTCTTGAATCCCGTAGGGATGGTATCTGTGTAGAATCCTAAATTGACCTATGGTGCTACAAAAGCACACGAACAGATTACGATGCAGGCACATTTTCCCTGATCGTGGATAACTTCTTTCCAGTTGTTGTATCCCATAACTCAATGTTTCCGTTGTCCATTCCAATAGCGACTTTATCTGGTACGAGCGCGTAGGTTTCGAGATGAATGCGACCTTGGCGTTCTCCCAATTTATTCTCAGTCCGTCTTCCTGTTTTAACATCTAACCTGCTAATTAGGACTCTTGATTTACCCAGACTAATGAGAGTCCGACCATCTTCAGAGAACCGCAACGCTGCAGCAGCGGGCGGCGCATCAGAGAGCTGTACCTTACTGCTATCGTGGAAACGGCGATCGCCCACGGTATGAACGGTTTACCACCAGAGGGTGCAATCGGTTTGATACGCGCAATCTCACGCATAATATTCTCTGTGAGATGCGGCGTGATCTGAAAATTGTCTAAAGCCTCTCGAATCATCGGCTCCTCCTTTAGTATATAACAATTTGTCGGATAACACCACTTTTTTCAGAAAAGTTCCAACGATTAACAACCGATAGCCGAAAATCTGTGTAGGCATAAAATTCCCTTTTTGAAAAAAGGAGAGATATGGTATAATAAAATTGTATTTAGGCGTGTCTGTGAACGCGCTTGAAAGAAAGATATAGAAGGATTGAGATACAAAAGACACTATGCTAAAACCGAAACCCGGTATTGAAACGATTCAACCGTATCAGGGTGGCAAACCGATTGAAGAGGTCCAGCGCGAGTTGGGCATCACCGATATTATCAAACTCGCATCCAACGAAAACCCGTTGGGTCCCTCGCCATTGGCGGTGCAGGCGATTGCTAAGAGTGCTGCACAAGTGCATCTCTATCCCGACGGGAACGCCTACTATCTTAAGAGGGAACTTGCAGCGCATATCGGCGTTTCGGATGGTCACCTGATTTTAGGGAACGGTTCAAACGATGTACTACAGTTAATCGCTGAGACTTATGTCGCTCCGGACGATGAAGTGATCTACGCGGCGGGTGCCTTTGTCGTCTATAGCCTTGTAACGAAGTTATGCAATGCAACAGCTGTCGTCGTACCGATGGTGAACGATACACACGACCTTTCCGCTATGGCAGCAGCTATTACTGATAAAACGAAGGTTATTTTCATCGCGAACCCGAATAACCCGACGGGGACGATGGTCACAGCGGATGAGACAGCGGCATTTATGGAACAGGTGCCAGCGGATGTGCTGGTCGTTTTTGACGAAGCCTATTATGAATATGTTGCACGTTCAGATTATCCTCAGACGTTGCCTTATGTGCTGGAGGGACGGAATTTCATCATTACCCGTACTTTTTCTAAAATTTATGGGCTTGCAGGACTGCGTATCGGTTATGGCATCGCGCCGCCTCTTTTGATTGGGATGTTGAATCGGGTACGGCAGCCGTTCAATTGTAGTTTGGTCGGGCAAGCAGCCGCACGCGCAGCACTTAAGGATGCAGATCACATTACGAAAACCCGGAAGAGCAACGCAGCAGGAAAAACGTTCCTCTACAAAGCATTTGACGACATGGGGCTGCGTTATATCGAAACGGAAGGCAATTTTATTATGTTGCACGTGGAACAGTCGGGAGCAGAGATCACCGATGCACTTCTGAAGCAGGGAGTCATCGTGCGTTCGATGGCAGGGTACGGGTACCTGAATACAGTCCGCGTAACAATCGGCACACAACAGGAAAACGAAAGATTTATCAAGGCATTAAAAATTGTCAGTTGTCAACTATCAGTTATCAGTTAAGATACCGTTTGTACGTAGGAGAACGGTGTTAGTCTATAACGCCCGAAACTTTGAGTGTATCTTCACGAAGTTTGTGAATTAATCTATGCCATTCTGAAAGGTTATTTTTGTATGGAAACCCAGAATTTCCCAGACAATACGCTTTATGAAATGGACAACCTAATTGTCCTACGTGGCATGAACAGCGAAACAGTTGACCTTATCGCGACTGATCCGCCATTCAATACCAAACGTAGCCGGAGTGGTACTGCTGGATTTTATGTCGATAATTGGAAATATGGCGATACGAACATACTACCCGACCAGTGGAAATGGAACGAAGTGCATCCAAAATGGCTGGAAGAAATTGAAGATAATCATAAGGCACTTCATTCAGTAATCAAAGCAGCAGAAGTCGTCCAAGATAAAAATACCGCTGCTTTTCTCTGTTTTCTTAGCGTTAGACTCCTTGAAATGCACCGTATCCTAAAATCTACGGGTTCTATCTATTTGCATTGTGACCCGACAGCCAGTCACTATATCAAAGCGTGCATGGACGCTATCTTTGGGAAACAAAACTTTCAAAATGAGATTGTATGGCGTAGAGCTACAGCACATAACGATCCTCAAAAATACGGAAATAATACAGATAGGTTGTTATATTATTCCAAAAGGTGCACAAAAAGAGTTTGGAATGGAGATGCTATTATAGCTCCAAAATCACCGGAAGAGATTGATAAAGCATATCCTCTTACAGATGGACGTGGCAAATACAGATCAGGCGATTTGACGGGACCATCTCACGGATATAGCGGTGGTGAAAGTTCACAACCTTGGTCAGGATATGATGTTAGAGCAAAAGGGCGTGTTTGGTCAGTACCACTAACAGGAAAATACGCAAAATGGATTGAAGATAATCTCATACCCAATTATAGATTAGGACTTACGCAATTTCTTAAAAAGTGTTATACTCTTCGATTATGAAAAGCAT
>VXZK01000127.1 GCA_009845545.1 Candidatus Poribacteria bacterium | reverse complement strand
GATTTCACGAAAACCGATAATGTTATAACATCATTTAGAAATGGTATTACTAAACCGCCTTCCTATTAAGTATAGGAGTGAAACTGAAAAAGTTTAGGGTAAACTTCGTTTTTTCAAATCAGTCAGCGATATACATCAGTATAGCACAACCTCTGCAATTGTGTTACTATAATTTTGTTGTTAATTTAGGTCTTTATGCCTCAAACGCGTGAACATCTGCCAAAAATAACGATACAAAATTACACTTGACTTTCACGAATTTTTCTGATATAGTAACCTCATGCAAGAAGCACTCCTCAGTGTACAAAACCTCAAAACCTATTTTCGTACCCCCGAAGGACTTGCCCGTGCCGTTGACGGCATCTCTTTCGACATTGCACCGAACGAGATTTTCGCGCTCGTCGGTGAGTCAGGTTGCGGTAAAAGCGTCACCGCGCTGTCCGTCATCCAACTTGTTGCGCAACCCGCAGGGTTCATCGCAGGTGGTGCTATCTACTACAATGGACAGGACATTACACGCTTGCCAGAGGTCGAGAAACGCAAAATTCAGGGCAACGACATCGCCATGGTATTCCAAGAACCGATGACCAGCCTTAATCCTGTTTTCACGATCGGCTACCAGATTTCGGAGGCGATCCGACAGCATCAAGACCTTCGCGGCACGGCTGCACGAAACGCTGCAATCGAGATGCTTGACCTCGTCGGTATCCCGGAACCCGCGGCGCGTTACGATGAATATCCGCACCAGATGTCCGGCGGTATGAAACAACGCGTCATGATTGCGATGGCACTCTCCTGCCGTCCAGGACTCCTCATCGCCGATGAACCCACAACTGCACTGGATGTGACCATACAAGCACAGATCCTTGAACTCATCCAACGCCTCCAGCAAGAGCTGCAGATGGCAGTGCTGCTGATAACACACGATTTGGGGGTTGTTGGCAACATTGCTGACCGCGTTGCCGTTATGTACGCCGGAAAAATCGCCGAGATAGGCACTTGGGAGCAACTCTACGAGACACCGCAGCACCCCTATACGGTCAAACTTCTCGAATCGACACCGGCTCGCGATAAACGCGGAACGCAATTACATACAATCGCCGGTAGAGTCCCGAAAGCCACCGACTATAATGACGGTTGTCGATTCGCGGGGCGCTGTCCCAAAGTCATGGACGGATGCGACACTATTCCGCCGACGTTGCATACCGTTAACGGTAGCGAACACAACGTCGCCTGCCATCTCTACAACCCAGAACCGCCGTTCAGTGCTGTAACTACGGGTGCTACAAAACTGGAACTCGAAATGGATACGGATAAAATAGAGGAATCTTCAACACAGTCCGCAGACACACAACCACAACTTCAGGTGAAAAACCTCTGTGTTCACTATCCGATCCAGAAGGGTATCTTCAAACGGACGGTCGGTTACGTCTATGCCGTTGATGATGTTACGCTTGATATTCCACGCGGTAAGACACTTGCACTCGTCGGCGAATCCGGCTCCGGCAAGACCTCTTTCGGCAAAGGGATTCTCCGATTAGGCGTGCCGGTCAAAGGCGATCTTATCTATGATGGTGATAACATCGCAACTGTCACGCGTCAACATCTGCACCCGTATCGGAAGCAGATGCAGATTATCTTTCAGGACCCCTACGCCTCCTTGAATCCTCGAATGACCGTAGGTGCTATTATTCAGGAGGGGATGCAGGCGCACGATGTCGGTGAGTCCACAGAGGCACGCCAAAATCGGGTCGCAGAACTGATGCAACGCGTCGGTTTATCGCCGGATATGGTGACGCGCTACCCGCACGAATTCTCTGGCGGTCAAAGACAACGCATCGGCATCGCACGCTGTCTCGCTGTCGATCCGGAGTTCATCGTCTGTGACGAGGCGACGAGTGCGTTAGACGTATCCGTGCAGGCGCAGATACTGAATCTCCTAAAATCACTACAGACCGATTTCAATCTCACCTATCTCTTCATTACGCACAATCTTTCTGTCGTTGAGTACTTCGCGGATGAGGTAGCGGTGATGTATCTCGGTAGAATTGTTGAGCGTGGGACAACAGAGGAAATTTTCGATTCGCCGAAGCATCCGTATACGCGGGCACTCCTCTCCGCTGTCCCGAAAATGGATCCGCAAACCGGTGTTGAAAAGATTCAATTAGAGGGGGATGTGCCTTCACCTATCAATCGTCCATCTGGCTGTTATTTTCATCCACGCTGTCCAGAAGTCATGCCTATGTGTAAAGATACATATCCAGACGAAACGCGCTTTACACAGACGCATTCATGCAACTGTTACTTGTATTAAAACGCTAAATAGATACGGTCTGGTTTGTAGTAGCGCAGTTCATTGCGTATTGCATAAGTTTTGCTCAATCAATGTTGCGAAAATTAATCAGAAACCCGATTTTTTGACCATCAACTCGACTCCGAACATAATATAGAAAGGCACGAGTTGATGATCAAATCGGAAAAATCGGAGCAAAAAACCCAATCGTTAAAAAAATGGAGTGGGTTAGAGTCTCGTTATCGTCGAATTGCGAAAGATAAAAAACGCAATTCCTCTAAATGAACACCGATTTAGGCGAGAACCGGTTTTTGACAACGGAAAAAACCGAGCGGAAACCCTATAATTAAAAAAATGGGAAAGATTAAGATACTCTCTGCAGATGTTGCCAATAAAATCGCCGCTGGCGAAGTCGTTGAACGTCCCGCTTCAGTCGTCAAAGAACTGATCGAAAACGCTGTGGACGCTGGCAGCACGTCCATCCGCGTCGAAATCCGTGCAGGTGGCAAACGCCTCATCCATGTCTCCGATAACGGTGTCGGCATGGAACGCGAGGACGCACTCCTCGCCTTGGAACGCCACGCGACGAGCAAAGTCAACCGCATTGAAGACCTTGAGTGTATTCAAACGTTTGGGTTCCGCGGCGAAGCGTTAGCAAGTATCGCCTCGGTCTCCCAATTTGAACTCCTCACCCGCACCGCCGACGCACTTGAAGGGACGAAGGTTAGCGTTGATGGCGGGGTCTTCCGTTCCGTACAAGAGAGTGGATGCTCTCCGGGCACGCACATGTCGATTAACAACCTCTTTTACAACGTCCCCGCACGCCTGAAATTTCTCAAAACCGATACGACTGAGATGAACCACGTCACGAATCAGGTGACATGGGCGGCACTCGCGCATCCGAACATCCATTTTTCGCTGACGCATAACGGCAGATCAATGCTTGATGTCCGCGCCTGCGATTCGCATCTGGAGCGGGTACGTCTGCTCTACGGCAAAGAATTCGCCGAGAATCTCATCGAATTCACAGAGGATCTGCCTGATCTAAAGGTGTACGGCTTACTCGGAAAACCGGAGTTTACGAAACCCAACCGAGAATATCAACTCTTTTTTCTCAATCAGCGACCCATCCGCAGTCGGATTATCGGTGCAGCACTCACAGAGGCACTTGACGCTATGGTAGCCAAGGGACGACAGCCGGTCTCGCTGCTTTTCCTTACATTAGAGCCAGAGACAGTGGATGTCAATGTGCATCCCGCCAAAATTGAGGTGCGGTTTCGCAACGAACGGACGATTTATAGCGGCATCGTCCGGGTACTCCGTGACGCTGTCCATAAGGCGAAGTATATCCCCAAAATTGAGACACCTACCGAACCGACGCAATCCGAGGCAGATGCTGAAACTCGCGATACCAGTTTGTCAGGGCGGATTTCTACGCCAGGATCTCCACCCGTTACTGGAAGGGGGCGCCATACATCTACTGTGAGAGGGCAACGCGCCACAACACCTATAGCACGGACGCAGCGAACGGAAACACCACCTGTTCCAACACAAGCGGTAGAGGGTGGTGAGCAGGAAACGGAAACCATCAACACTTCGGAAGCGCAAGCCCCGCCCACGCCTACTGAAATCGTCGTGCAACCCCCGCAGCAGGAGGTACCTGACGGCGTAAATCTCAGCCTACTCGACTTTGAGGATGTCCAACTCAAGACGAACCTCTTTAAAACCTATATCGTCGCTGAGGCGAAGGATAAAATCTTCTTCATCGACCAGCACGTCGCTGCCGAGCGCGTGCTTTATGAACGTTTCGTCAACCAGATGCAAGCCGACGGGATTCCTGTGCAAGGGTTACTACTGCCCGTCACGCTTGAAGCCACACCGCAGCAACTCAGTGCCTTGAAAATTCACGGCGGCATCTTCGAGAAACTCGGTTTTGATCTGGAGGAATTCGGGGGGAATACGATTCTGATTCGGGCGATTCCGTCGCCACTTCCAACCCGCGTCGCCGCCCAGACGGTCACTGATCTGCTCGACAAACTCCCGGAAGCACCGCATACCGACGTACAACTCCCTGAAGCCATCGACAACGCCTTAATCACGCTCGCATGCAAATCGGCTGTTAAAGCCGGGGATACGTTGGATACCAAGGAGATGATGAACCTCATCAAGGAGTTATCGCAAGCAAAACTCCCATTCAATTGTCCACACTCGCGTCCAATCATCGTCGAAATGGGACGCGACGAATTAGAACGCCGCTTCCATCGGTAATCGCCGTTTCCCCAGGCCCGGTAGGTGCGGTTTGCAACCGCACCGGGTTTCTTAGCCGTAGGTTAGGTAGCGTGGTAAGCACACCAAAACCTCGTAATTTGGACAGATAGGCGTTTTTCCAAGGCACTCTCTGCGTCAATAGCGGTAGCAAAACCCAACGTCCTACTTTATGATCCTGGATGTAAGATAGGTTTTTCTTGACAAAACGTGTGAAAACCGCTATATTGTTTGTATCACGTTGGGCAAACATAATCAGCGTTGCTGATTGGCAGCGTGTCTGCCAACCCACTGATTAGCGGTTAAAGGCGTGATAACGTGAAAATCTCATGTTTTTTCTTCAGGAAGGTAACTATCATGACGATAGAAGCACTTTATGAATTAATGAAGCAAGGGTTTGAACAAGTCAACACCAGGCTTGATCGCATTGATACCCGGCTTGACGACATAGATGTCCGACTCCGAGATGTTGAAACCGATGTTGCTGAAATCAAAGGCCGGCGGTTGGCATTCAAGGAATGGATACCGATCGGCTGCGCCATTATTGCTGTTATCGTCTCTGTTATTGCTTTAGTAAAGTGATAGCATGTAGTGCATACGCTTATTTAGACCACAATTTCGCAAAGTTAAGATAAGGTTTGCTGTTGGAATTCCATAGGTGTCAAATACCCTAACGCCGAATGTGGGCGTTTCTGATGATACACCTGTGTGATAAAATGACCGATGCGATCTCGAGCCTCGGTGATGTTTTGATAGTCATTGATGTCAACTTCTTCCTCTTTGAGGGTGCGGATGAGTCTTTCAGCATATCCGTTCTCCCAAGGCCGTCCGCGCCGGGCAACGGAAATCTCAACGCCATGTGCTTGGAGCATGGCAACATAAGTTTTTGAAAGATACTGCACGCCTTGATCGGAATGATGTATCTCACAGACACTGTGGCAGAACGCTTCTTCAAGCGGTTTGAGCGTCAGAGATTGACTCAAGTGTGGACCGAGTTGCCAAGCTTTGATCACTCGGGCGAAAACATCCATCAGCACTGCGAGGTAGATAAAGCGTCCCTTGAGATGGACATAAGTCATATCTGCCACCCAGACCTGATCTTCACGAGAGACTTCAAGGTTTTCGATCAGGTTGCGCCAAGCTTTCTTGCCTTGAAGCGACCAATATTCTGTGCAGTGTTGATGGCGAGGCAATAGATTTTTCAGCAGCCAAGCAAGATGACGGCACGTGGCTCATAACGGATGAAGAACCGTACTTAGAAGTAGAAGAACCTATCGCCGACTGAGGTCCTTAGTTGATACACAAGTAATAGGAGAAATCATTTCATGAAATCCAAACATGCGATGCTCTTAACAGTGATGATCTTTTTGATAGGGGTCACACCCGGCATCAGTTATGCTGAAGATGTCCCGAATATTATGTTAAGGGTTGTGTATGTACCAACACGATGGATGGCGTTTACAGATATATCTGGTTGGGATAGGGCAGTCCCGGTAAAGGAAAGTGAAAATCTCAAATACTATGAGGCGACGATATGGGAGGACACTGCCGCTGTCCATCTCTATGAGTTTTCTAACGATTATGACCCGGGGCATCGATTTCTGGATCCTATTGATGAGCGGGTTGCCTATCGCGAACAATTCGTCCGGGAAAAATACATAGACATGCCGGCAGATGTGCCGGGTATCAATAAGGACGACAGGAGTCATTATCTAAAAGATGTATTCGTGAATATTGCCCAATATCTGGTGGAGCGACACCCACATGCTGAACACCATTTAACATATAGTGGCCATGGTGCGCCTGGGGGTGATATGTTTGAACTCATGCTCAACAGAGAACATGCCAACGTTTTCTTGAGATACTGGACACAAGAGTTGGGAAAACCGTTAGGCGTTATTGATATGGGAGGCCCCTGTAATAAGGCGGGTTTCGGCGACCTTGTAAACTTTTGTGAGTATGCAAGGTATTATATCGGCTCAGATATGCCAAATGGCGGATATGCTCTGGATAATTGGACGTATGAGAAACACGTAGAATCCGATTACGACATGCAGTATCACAATGTGTTTTCTACAAATCAGACACTTGAAGGGGCCTTGAGAGAACGTCTTGATGTAACCAGGAAAAGTTATGAGTATTCAAGGGGTAATATGATTCGGAATTCAACGCAACAAGCGAGTTACCTCTATTCGTGCAAAGTTTTTCTTGAGTTTTATCCTCAATTCTTGATATTTCTTATGACGGCGGAGAGTGGTCAGGATTACGCTTCGCATGGCGATTTACTCAGGTATATGATGGATAATCACGCACCGCAATCCCTCATCGACCAGTATCATGCAACGATTATCTACAATGTGGATAATAGGGACTTCTTTGAATGGACGCGTGAACATAACGGAATGTCATTACCCCATTGGGACTACATCGCGGGAATTTATCAGAGAGCGTTTGCACAACTGCCTGCGGATGTTAATGGGGACGGTGTCGTCAATATTATCGACTTGACGTTGGTTGCTTCTAACTTCGGGAAGACCGGTCAAAATGCTGCGGATGTCAATGGTGATGGTGTCGTCAATATTATCGACTTGACGTTGGTTGCTGCGGCGTTTGGTAATGCCGCAGCCGCACCGGAGTTCTGGAATCTTCAGTTTAATGGCACACCGACAAGAACACAAGTGGAGCAATGGTTAAATCAGGCACGGCAGGTAAACCTCAGTGATCCCTCTTTCCAAAGTGGTATCTTCGTCTTGGAACAACTCTTGGCACCGTTAACACCGCAAAAGACAGTGTTGTTACCCAATTACCCAAACCCGTTCAATCCAGAGACGTGGATACCGTATTGGTTAGCAGCCTCCGCAGATGTCACCGTCACGATCTCTGCGGTAGATGGCACGCGTGTTCGGAAGTTAGCATTAGGACACAAACCTATCGGTATTTATCAAAGCAAAAGCCGTGCGGCCTATTGGGATGGCAGAAACCAACTCGGCGAACCTGTTGCGAGTGGTGTCTATTTTTATACATTGACGGCAGGCAACTTTACCGAGACACGTAAAATGTTGATTCAAAAATAGTATCAAATGACCATAGGATAGCTGGAGTGCTGATGTTTATTAGCTTCCG